>CAYZRQ010000082.1:0-2873 GCA_964480895.1 uncultured Gammaproteobacteria bacterium
GAAGTCACGCAAGCCTCGGTGCGCCGCGAGCGCATGGGCCATATTGAACTTGCGAGCCCGGTTACGCACATCTGGTTCTTGCGTGGCGTGCCGTCGAAAGTCGGCACCGTGCTTGACATGGGCGTTCAGCAGCTTGAAAAAGTGGTTTACTTTGCGAGCTTCATTGTTACTGACGTCAACGAAATTGCGCGCGAACAGACGATCGAGCAGGTAAAAGAGGAGTACCGCGCGAAAAAGAAGATGATCGAGGGCGAAATGAAACGCGACATCGGTCGCTTGGAGGAAAAGTTTGTTGACGACAAGAAAAAGCTCAAGGAAGAAACGGCGCATGTCGAATCGACCGCCAGTGCGAAGCTCGAAGAGCTTGAAGCCGACTTCCTCCAGGTTGATAAAGATCTGAAGGAGCTCCAGATGCTCAAAGTCATCTCGGAGGCGACGTACCACGATTGGTCCATGCGCTATGGGCATATTTTCGACGCCGCCATCGGCGCCGAGGCCATACTCAAGCTCCTCGACCGCGTGAACATCAAGGAAACGATCGTGAAGCTCACCGACGAAATTGCTTCGACGTCATCCAAAGCGAAGTACGACCGCATCATGCGCCGCTTGAAGCTCTTCAAGAGCCTTGAAAAGAACGCCATCATGCCGGGATGGATGATTTTGCGTACGCTTCCCGTCATCCCTCCCGATCTTCGTCCGATGGTTCCGCTTGACGGCGGCCGTTTTGCGACGAGCGACCTCAACGACCTGTACCGCCGCGTCATCAACCGCAACAACCGTCTGCGCCGTCTGTACGCGCTCAACGCCCCCGAGGTTATTACGCGCAACGAAAAGCGCATGCTTCAGGAGGCGGTCGACGCGCTCATCGACAACAGCGCGCGCCAAAGTAAGACCGTCATTGCCGCAACCGGCAAGAAGCGCCAGCTGAAGAGCCTTGCCGACATTCTCAAAGGCAAGCAAGGCCGTTTCCGCCAGAACCTGCTTGGTAAGCGCATCGACTACTCGGGGCGTTCGGTCATTGTCGTCGGTCCGCACCTCAAATTGAGCCAGTGCGGTATCCCGAAGAAAATGGCGCTTGAACTTTTCAAGCCGTTTGTGATTGCAAAGCTCATCGCTCGCGAGTACGTCCACAACATCCGTTCGGCTAACCGCTTCATCGAAAGTGATCGTCCGGAGGTGTGGGACATCTTGGAAGAAGTCGTTGGCGACTCGTACGTCTTGCTCAACCGCGCGCCGACCCTGCACCGCTTGGGTATTCAGGCGTTCCGTCCGACGCTTATAGAAGGCAAGGCCATCCAAATCCACCCGCTCGTGTGCGACGCGTACAACGCGGACTTCGACGGCGACCAAATGGCCGTGCACGTGCCGCTCACGGCTGAAGCGCGCAAGGAAGCCGAGGAACTCATGCTCTCGATCCGCAACTTGCTCAAGCCGGCGTTCGGCGGTCCGGTGGCGACACCGGGCAAGGACATCGCCTGGGCGTGCTTCTACCTGACGCAAGCCGGCGAAAAGCCCGATGAGAAGTCGATGAAGTCGTTTGCCGACGATGCCGAGGCGCTCTACGCGCTTCACATGGAGAAAATCGGCATGCAAGACTGGATTCGCGTTCGCATCAAGGGCCAAACGCTCGTCACAACGCCGGGACGTATTATCGTCAACCAGCAATTCCCGGAGCGCATCGGCTTCCAAAACGAAATTCTCGGCAAAAAGCAGCTCGCGAACATCATTCGCGACACGCTTGAATACCACGGACAGGAATACACGGCGACGATTCTCGACAACCTCAAGGATCTTGGGTTCACCTACGCAACACTTTCCGGCTACTCCTGGGCCATGTCGGGACTGCCAACGCTTAAAGAGAAGGCGGAGCTCGTTGCCGAGGGCGACCGTCGCGTGCGCGAGGTTGAAGACTACTTTGCGCAAGGACTTCTCACGCAGAGCGAACGTCACACGCAGATCATCAAAATTTGGACGGAAATCAAGGACCGCATCGCCGATATCAGCAAGAACGCGCTGCCACACGACAGTTCTGCTTACACCATGATCGAGTCGGGCGCGCGCGGCGCGTGGGGACAGCTCACCCAGATGATCGGTATGATTGGGCTCAAGAGCTCGCCGTCGGGTGACATTATCGAACTGCCGGTGAAGTCGTCCTTCAAAGAAGGCGTTTCCGTGCTTGAGTTCTTCATTTCGAGCCACGGTACGCGCAAGGGTCTCACCGACACCGCGCTTCGCACGGCGAACGCCGGCTACCTGACGCGCCGTCTCGTCGACGTTGCGCAAGATGTGGTCGTGCGCGATGAGGACTGCGGCGACGACAAGGGCGTGCTGCTCACCAAAGCCGAGTCTGACGAAATCGGCGAGCCGCTCCTCGTGCGTATTCTCGGTCGCTTCACGTTGTCTGACCTCAAGATTCCCGGCGAGCGCAAGGCGATTATCAAGGCCGGAGAACTTATTACCGAAGACCACATTCGCGCCATCAAAGCGACAGGAAAAGAGCTTATGGATGCGCATGTGCGGTCGGTGATGACGTGCAAGGTGCGTCGCGGCGTGTGCCAGAAGTGCTACGGCTACGATTTGGCGCACAACAAGCTTGTGAAGCTGGGTGTGGCGGTCGGTATCATGGCCGCACAGTCTATTGGCGAGCCGGGCACTCAGCTCACCATGCGCACGTTCCACACGGGCGGCGTTGCCGGCAAAGACATCACGCAGGGCTTGCCGCGCGTTGAAGAATTGTTTGAGGCGCGTCTTCCCAAACGCAAGGCGATCATGGCCGAAGTCGGCGGAAAGGTTGAAGTCGAAAAGGCGCAGCGCACGGTTGTGCAAGCTGGAACCGGCAAGCAGATCATCGATACGTCGCCGGGGCAGAAAAT
>CAYZRQ010000082.1:2883-3521 GCA_964480895.1 uncultured Gammaproteobacteria bacterium
AGACGTTTACCGTCGGCCGCGGCGGCAAGGTGAACGTGGCCGTTGGCGACAAGGTGCGCCAAGGCGATATTATCGCGAAGAAGCTCGACGGCACCGCAGTCGAATGTGACGTGGCCGGCACGGTGTCGAAGGCAACGAAACTTGCCGTCACCGTTGTCCACGAAGGTGAAAAGATTCGCGAGTACATCATTCCGCAGGGCTACACGCTCTACGTCAAAGACGGCGACGAGGTGCTCCCGGGTGACGCGCTCACTGACGGCCACCTCGACTTGCAGGCGCTATTCAGCGCGAAGGGTGGCGACGCCGTGCAGCGCTATCTCTCCAAGGAAATCCAGTTCATCTATTCCTCACAAGGTCAGAAGCTTAATAACAAGCACATCGAAGTCATCGTCCGCCAGATGTTCAGCCGCGTCCGCGTTATGGATCCGGGCGATACCGACCTGTTGCCGGGCGAAGTCATCGAACGCGCATCGCTCCTCGATGAGCAGGATAACGCCACACAAAAGGGCGGACGTCTTGCCGAGTTCGAGAACCTGCTCCTTGGTGTGACGAAAGTCTCGCTGTCAACGGAAAGCTGGCTTTCGAGCGCATCCTTCCAGGAGACGGCGCGCGTGCTCATCAACGCGGCGTGTACGGGC
>CAYZRQ010000083.1:0-3482 GCA_964480895.1 uncultured Gammaproteobacteria bacterium
GTCGGTATAAATCTCCGGAAAGCGTTTCTGAAAGTCTGTCGGTCGCTCCTTCCCGCAGATAGGCCAAAATCTCGTCCTTAATCGCAATATGTTTTTCTCGACGCCACAAGATTTCCTCGCGTACATCGGGAAGCGGCGTTGACAAGAGTCGCGCGGGAAGCGGATCGACAGAGTCGAGCTTGACGAGACCTTGGTTGATCCAGTGTTGGACTTCGTGGACAATCGTCTTTTCACTTTCGTCGTTGTCGGTTGCGAATCCACGAACGACAATCACCGGCACTTCGCGGTTACCGTGGTGCACAAGTACCGCGTGATGGAATCTTCCTGCACTCGTGGAGGCCGCTCCTCGTTCGTTATAGAGCGCATTGTAGTCGTCGTCATTCTCGACCCGCAAAATAAAGACGCCGTTTCGACGCTCAAGTGACGCAGCCCCGATATTACGTCGGCCGGCAGACAACGTTTCCAACATGATCTCGCCGTACGCCGTGGCAGATAAAACGCCACGACGTTTTATCGCCTCTGCCTCGAGTGCGAACATCACGCTGCGCGTGTCGTTGACAACGCGCGCATACCGTTCGGCAACCGCGGCAACAACGCGCAAAAACTCCTTGTCGACTTCATCGGCGGCAAGATCGCACTCATCAAGAATCGCCAGGAGCGAAACGTCGGGGCGCTGTCGTTGCTCGCGATCACGAAAAAATTGTTCGACGCGCACCGCAGCATGCGCGCGGCGCAATCGATGTTCGTTGACCTCGTCGATGCGCTCGGCACGGCGCTCGGCGTGTTTCTCCGCCGAATGTATCGGTTCCGGCTCATGACGCGCTTGGATTGCTCCCTCACCCATATGGCGCAAAGTATAACGCGGTCGCATGATATTTGTCCCCACCGACCGCCTTGCCAAAGCAAAATATCGTCGAGATAATTGTTGTGCGGCCGGCGCCATGCTCACACTCACGCCCTTCGGGGCAAGGGAGACGGCATGCTCGCGCGCAACAGTCGGTTCTGTGGCATCGGCGGTTTGAGTCAGGGTTCTCGTCCTCGTCCGTATTCCTGTCCCAGCGGGTTCGCCCCGTGGTGGCCGGATCGGCAACGTCGGACGGTTCGTCGCGGTTACGACCGGAAGCCCGGTCTGCACCACGAAACCCGGCACTGACCGCATGACGACGCAAAACGAGGCGCACAAAGCACAGCACAGGGAGAGACCGCTGCTCGCAAGTCCTCCACTGCATTGCGCCGGCCGCACATCTTGTCCCGCGTTTTTCGGAACGCGGGACCTTATTTTTTCCGAAGTTCTTCCTGCAGTGCTGCGATCTCATCGCGCAGAACCGCCGCAGTTTCAAACATAAGATTTGCCGCGGCTTTGTCCATCTCGACCTCTTTCTCGCGAATGACTTCTTCAATCTCCTCGGTCGTTGCCGACATTTCAATGTCAAGTATGCGCTTTGCCCGCTTCGAACCGTCGAGATCGAGTTCGGCGCGGATGTCTTTGATGGTTTTGGTGATGGTCTTGGGCGTGATGCCGTGCTCGCGGTTGTACGCCACTTGCAGCACGCGGCGACGATCGGTTTCGCGGAGCGCACGATTGAGCGAGCCGGTTTCCACGTCGGCGTACAGGACGACTTGGCCGTTGATGTTGCGGGCGGCGCGGCCAATGGTTTGGATGAGCGACGTGTCCGAGCGCAAAAAACCTTCTTTGTCGGCGTCGAGAATGGCGATGAGCGAGACTTCGGGAAGGTCGAGGCCTTCACGCAGTAAGTTCACGCCGACGACAACGTCGTACACGCCGCGGCGCAAGTCCGAAAGAATCGTGATGCGCTCAAGCGTCTCAATATCAGAATGGAGGTATGCAACCTTCACCTTGAGCTCTTTGAGATATGCCGTGAGGTCCTCGGACATTTTTTTCGTGAGCGTGGTGACGAGCGTACGCTCGCCGCTTCCGACGCGTTCTTCAATGCGCACAATGAGGTCACCAATCTGCCCGGGATAGTCGCCCCGCTCTGTCACCGGCAGCACAATCGTTTCGGGGTCGACGAGCCCTGTCGGCCGGATGATCTGTTCGACGATCCGCTCGGATGCTTGGCGTTCGTACGCACCCGGTGTTGCCGAAACATAAATCGTCTGTCCTACGCACTCGTCGAACTCGTCGAACATGAGCGGACGGTTATCCTTTGCCGACGGTAAACGGAATCCGAAGTCAACGAGCGTCTGTTTGCGCGCCTGGTCGCCGGCGTACATGCCGCCGATCTGCGGGATCGTGACGTGCGACTCGTCGATAATCGTCAAAAAATCGTTGCCAAAATACGACAACAGCGTCGACGGCGGATCGCCCGGCGCGCGGCCGTCGAAGTGGCGCGAATAGTTTTCGATGCCGCTACAAAATCCGACATTACGGATCATCTCGAGGTCGTAGCGCGTACGCCGCGAGAGGCGTTCGTATTCGAGCAGTTTTCCCTCGGCTTCAAATTGACGCAAGCGTTCCTTCAGCTCGGACTCGATGTCGCGCAATGCCCGTTCGCGCTCGTTCGCCGGCGTAACGAAATGCTTCGCCGGAAAAAACCACGCGTCCTCGGGTTCGCCGGTTATGCGCCGCGATACCGGGTCGAGCATGAACACGTCGCGCACAACGCCATCTTCAACAACGATGCGGTAAATCGTCTCTTCGCCCGGCGGCATCACCTCGATCACGTCGCCCTGCACGCGAAACGATCCGCGATTGAGATCAGCGGTCGTGCGAATGTACTGCATGCCAACGAGGCGGCGCATGAACTCGCCGCGATCAAACGGCTCGCCCTTGCGTGCGTGCAGAACGACGGCTTTGTACGCCTCGGGCGAACCAAGGCCGTAAATGCACGAGACCGACGCCACAATAATCACGTCGCGGCGCGAAAGGAGCGCTTGCGTGGCTGCGTGGCGGAGGCGGTCGATCTCCTCGTTGATCTGTGCGTCCTTCTCGATGTAGGTGTCGGTGCGCGGCAAGTACGCTTCGGGCTGGTAGTAGTCGTAGTATGAGACGAAATACGCGACCGCGTTGTGCGGAAAAAATTCGCGGAATTCGCTGCAGAGCTGCGCGGCAAGCGTTTTGTTGTGCGCAATAACAAGCGTCGGCTTTCCCACGGCCGCGATGACGTTCGCCATGGTGAACGTTTTACCCGAACCGGTTACGCCAAGCAGGGTTTGACGGTGCAAACCCTTCGCGATCCCGTCGACGAGACCATCGATGGCCTTGGGCTGATCGCCGGCGGGCTGATACGGTGAAACAAGCTGAAACGACATGTGTCCGAGTGTATCAGGGGCACCGAACGCGAGCAACAAAATCCGCGCCAGCCCGAAGGGCGGCGCGGAAACAAACGAATAGCTACAAGGCAATGGCGTCGGTTTCCCGACGTTTTGACGTTACATCTTCCGCACGGATGTTTCAATAACGTCAACGGCGCCGGCCGGAATCTTCGCGCGCCAGGACGGATCTTTCGCCAAAATCTTCT
>CAYZRQ010000084.1:0-3440 GCA_964480895.1 uncultured Gammaproteobacteria bacterium
GCGGCGTTCACGAGCGTGGCGGCGTCCGACGATGTGATTGCCGACAATATTTACGGCATCGACCTCGAGGTTGGTGGTGAACATTGGTACTTCCCGTACCAAATCATGAACTGGCACGAAGTCGTTAACGGCACATGGGGCGGCAAGGCGCTTGCGGTAACGTATTGCCCGCTGTGCGGATCAAACGCCGTGTACGAGCGCAGCGTGAATGGTGAAACGGTAACGTTCGGCACGTCGGGCAAGGTTTACAACAACACGACGCTCTTGTACGACTCGGCTTCGGATTCGCTCTGGCTCCAGGCGACCGGTGACGCGGTGACAGGGGAGCGCGTTGGCGACCGCCTCACGGTGTATCCTTCGACCGTTGTGCGATGGCGCGATTGGAAAACGGCGTATCCGAACGGCCAAGTTTTGTCGACGGAAACGGGATTTGCGCGCGACTATACACGCCATCCGTACGGCACATACGACACGTATGCCGGTTCGTATTTCCCGCTCAACCACACTGACGCGAGTGCGCCGACAAAGTGGATGGTAACGTGGATTGGCGACGATGCGGCGTCGGTGGCGTTTGCCTGGCCGGTGCTCTTCGGCAAAGGCGTACAACAGGGAACGCTTGGCGACGTGCCGATTGTTGCGATGTACGACTACGACTGGGACATGACGCGCGTGTTCGACTCGCGTATTGATGACGAGGTTTTCACGTTCACATACGATTTTGACACAAAGACAGTACGCGACGACCAAACCGGCAGCACATGGAACGCGGAAGGTCTCGCTGTGTCGGGCGCCATGCGCGGCACGCAACTTTCGCGTTTGATAACGTCCGACGCCTACTGGTTCAACTTCGTTGCGCTGCACCCGAACGGCAATGCGGTTGACGTAGCCAAAGTGGAAGGGGAGGCCGAGGATACGTCAAATGAAGTAAAAATTGATGTCGAACTCTAACGGCAAACTTTTCGTCGTCGCAACGCCCATCGGCAACATGGGTGATTGTTCGCCGCGCGCTCGGAAGGCCATCGCCGAGGCCGATATTGTGCTCTGCGAAGACACGCGCGTCACCGCCAAGCTTCTTGCCGGCCTCGAGCTTGCGAAACCGTTGCGCACGTTTCACGAACATACCGACGAACGCCGCATGCACGAGCTTGTTTCCGATATGCTGACGGGGCAGACCATGGCGCTCGTAACCGACGCGGGAACGCCTGGGGTGAACGATCCTGGCGGCGCGTTGATTGCAGCGGCTGCGAAGGCGGGCGTGAGTATTGTGCCGATCCCGGGACCTAACGCCGCAACAACCGCACTCTCGGTTTCGGGAGCGCCTGCCGACCGTTACACATTTCTCGGTTTCCCGCCGCACAAAAAGGGAAGGGAAACGTTTTTTCGCGACGTAGAGAGCATCGAGCAAACGGTTGTCATGTACGAATCAACGCACCGCATCGTCAAAACGCTCGAAGCGCTGAAGGCGTGCGATCGACGGCTCGTCGTTTGCCGCGAGCTGACAAAACTTCATGAGACAATATACCGAGGCTCGCCTGACGATATTCTTGCGGCGCTTGCGGCAACGAGTACGAAGGGTGAATTCGTCATCGTTATTGCACCAAAAGGTTGGAAATAATATGCCTACGTACTCCATAACGACAACGCTGCCGTACGTCAACGCCGATCCGCACATCGGCCACGCGGTTGAAATGGTTCAAGCCGACATGCTCGCGCGGTTCCACCGTTTACGCGGCGATGATGTCGTCTTTAATACCGGAACCGACGAACACGGCCAGAAAATCTACCAGAAGGCGCTGGCGGCAGGCAAGGAGCCGCAGGCGTATTGCGACGAGTACGCGGCGAAATTCGACGGGCTCAAAGCCGCACTGAACCTTTCGTATACGCACTTCATTCGCACGACCGACGCACATCACGTTGCGGCGGCGCAGGAATTTTGGCGGCGATGTGACGCAAACGGCGACATCTACAAGCGCCAGTACGCGGTGAAGTATTGCGTTGGGTGCGAGCTCGAGAAAACCGATTCCGAACTCGTCGACGGCCGCTGTGACGTCCATCCAAACCTCGAGCTTGAGCTTCGCGACGAGGAAAACTACTTCTTCCGTTTTTCAAAGTATCAAGAGTTGTTGCTTGCGCTGTACCGCGAGCGGCCGGATTTCGTGGTGCCGCGCGAACGCATAAACGAGATACGTTCGTTCGTCGAGGGCGGACTCAACGACTTCAGCATCTCGCGCCTCAAGACAAAGATGCCGTGGGGCGTGCCAGTGCCGAATGATGCCGATCACGTCATGTACGTGTGGTTCGACGCACTTGTGAATTATGTGTCGACGCTCCACTGGCCTCAAACCGATGGCGAGTTTGCGACGGCATGGCCGATGGTACAGGTCGCGGGCAAGGACAACCTTCGCCAGCAGTCCGCGATGTGGCAGGCAATGCTCATGTCCGCCGGTATTGCTCCGTCCAAACAGATTTTCATTCACGGCTACGTGACGACGGGCGGCCAAAAGATGAGCAAGTCGCTTGGCAACGTCGTCAACCCGTATGATCTCGTTGCCGAGTACGGCACGGACGCGACACGGCTGTACCTTCTTGGCGCACTGCCGTCACACAGCGATGGCGACTTTTTGCGCGAGCAGTTCGAGATTCTCTACGCGAGTAAGCTGGCGAATGGCATCGGCAACCTCGTCAGCCGCGTGGGCGCCATGGCAAGTAAGCATTTTCCCGATGGCCTCAACCGGGAAGGATTTTCGACAGGTGTACAGAAGATGTACCAACTCGAAACCGCAATCGCTAGCTACGACTTCAAGCATTACGTCGACATCGTGTGGGGCATCATCGACGAAGCAAACGAAAAAATCGAGCGCGAGGCGCCATTCCGAACGGTGAAAACTGACACAGCCGCGGCGAAAAAGACGCTCTCGGAACTCGCGGGCATGATTCGCTTCATCGCCGACGCGCTCGCGCCGGTCATCCCCGCGACGGCCGCCGAGATCGCTCGTCGCCACGCGACCGACATCATCGAGCAGGGCGAGCCGCTTTTCCCGCTACGTGACATATGACCGGATTCACCGTCGACATCATCATCGCCGTCGTGGCACTCGGCCTTGTTGCCACGGGCTGGCAGCACGGCTTCATCCGCACGCTCGGCAGCCTCGTCGGGCTTGTCGTGAGTTTGGCGGTCGCGCTTTACGGCTCGATTTGGATTCAAGACACATTTGGATTCAGTTTTTTTGAGCGTCCAATCACCGGCCTAGTGCTGTTTTTGGTACTGGCGATGATCGCCAGCCATCTCGCGGGGTGGATCGTGGGCGTGCTCGATCTCGCGCGGCGCGTGGTGTCGATTATTCCGTTCGTCGGGCTTGTCAACAGCATCGGCGGTGCGCTTGTCGGCGGCGTTGAAGCCGCGGCAACGCTTGGCGTCTTTGCATTCGTCGCGGTCGAAT
>CAYZRQ010000085.1:0-1702 GCA_964480895.1 uncultured Gammaproteobacteria bacterium
GCGGGGTCCCCTGACCCCGCTTTTTGTCATGACAACTTTTGTCATGTCGAGCGCACTCACCACCCTGAGGCGAATGCCGAAGCCTGCCTGCCGGCAGGCAGGCCTCGTTTACACTCAGGATGGTGAGCGGTGTGACTTAGTCACCACAGATTCGCGTTCAATTCGGTGTATACTTGCCCCAAGTATCATCGCTTTTCGATTTGACTATGGATAAGCAAGCTACGCTCGACCAATTTGTTGAGCGCCTCATGGAGGAAAAAGGGTTGACACACCTTGAGCCAAGCGTGCAGGACGAAATGCGCAGCGACCTCATGACGCGCGTCAACGAGCGGCTTAACGCCGAAATGGTCGCGGCACTTCCCGAGGGCAAGGTCGCGGAGCTCGACACCGTGCTCGACGGCGGCGCGCCCGACGCCGTTCGCGCGTTCTTCATGGCCAACGTGCCGAATGTTGACGACGTTTTTGCGAAGACGCTCATGGATTTCCGTGCGGCGTATCTTGGCTAGCGACCTATGGCTATGCCTGTTATGCGCGGTCGTCGCGTGGAGCCGCGTCGTGAGGGGGCGGGTGCCGCTCGCGCCGAGGCCGTGCGTTTTTTTGAGGACAAGATAACGAAAGACGAGGCCGTTCGCATTTCGGGCGTTGATGACGTTTGGCGTGCGTCGAATTTGCTCGGTGCCGACAAGGGGCGGCTCGTGCTCGTCAACGACGTAACGTTTGCGACACGCATCGTGTCGATTGACGAAGCGTATGCGTGGCAGCAGGAGTCGAATGTCGAACGTCGAACGTTGAATGTCGAACTTTCACCGGCCGAAGGCGATGCGGCCGCGGCGCTTCGATTGCTTGAAGCGCATCGCGAGAAAGGTGAGCCCATCACCATCTCGTCGGAGCGCCACGGCTTGCTCAACGTTGACGTGTTCGAGTTGCGCGGTGATCGCATTACCGTGTGCGGAACGAGCGCGGAAGGGGAGGCGTACTGCACTGACCACATTCCCGTTCGCGTTTTTGTTGAATGGGAGCGGCGTCATCACCCGGAGGAACCCATTGTTGAGCCGCCGGAGGCTGTTGCTGTTGCGGCTCCTGCCGCACCCGTTGCGCTTGCGGCCGAGAACGCACCGTCAACGTCCACGCGAAAGCGCGTGAAGATGCAAGTCGGTGCGGCTGATATTTCCGAAGAAATCGAACAACGCGCGCGCGACGTTGCCGAAGAGAAAATGACACGCGAGAAAGAATCGTTGCGCGGCTTTGGCGGCTGGCTCAAGAAAACGTTTGTCCACAACTACGGCCGCGAAATTTATCGTCAATACGAAATTCGCAAAGCGCGCGAGATGATTTTGCGTGAGGGCAACCTTTACGCAGCCGACGGCGCGGGGCGCGAAGAACACGTGCGCGCTTCATCGGCGGTTGTTGATCGCGTGCTCGGCGAGTTTGACGAGTTCATACACGAAGCGGCCGGGGAAAAGCGAGAGAAGGTTGGCGACGTTGGTGCCGAGAAGGTCGTCAAAGATCGTCTCGTCAATCTTGTACGAGCGTACGCGGCCGATCCGTCGATGCCGCTCGACGATTTTGAGGAACAGAAGCGTCGTATTTTCCACGACGCGGTAAAAACGAAGAGCCTCGGCACCGAGGGAAAGATGTTCGCCGATAACGTTGCAGAAATTGCCGTGCGGCTACGTGAGCAGGCTGCGCACGCGGGCGGCAT
>CAYZRQ010000085.1:1802-3418 GCA_964480895.1 uncultured Gammaproteobacteria bacterium
AAACGCGCCTGGCGCGCCGAACTTGCCGAACTCAACGCAACGCCGCCGCCCGAAAAGTCGCCGCGGCGCGCGGAAATGGAACGCTTCCTCCGCGACAAGGCTCCAGCCGCCGACCTCGCGCGTACGCTCCTTGCGTTTGCACACGACCGTGACGGCGTTGCGGAACTCCGCGACATGACGGCGGAGGAATACCGCGGCGCGCTTGAACTCCTTGCCGATGCCGAAGCGCGGGTGCGTGTTTCCGATCATCGCAAGATTGACCTCTTGTCGTACGCCAGCGTGACGTCGGTTGAAGAGGACCGTCGCAATCTCGACTACGCCCGCGCCACGCTTAAAATCCTCTTGCGCGAGCAGTACGAACATTTCGGCGTAGCCGGAACCGATTTTGCCGCGGTGTTCGACGACCTCGTTGCCGCGCGCCGCTCGTCCTACGAATCCGTCGAGACCGAGCGCGATCGTGCCTTCCAAAAGCTTGCGAATACAAAGGCGCTGTGGACCGGCGTTGCGGTTGCCGGTGGAGCCATGGCCATTGGCGCCGCGGCGCACGAAGCGGCGTCGGCCTTTTCCGACAAGACCTACGGCATCGTCGACCTCATCCGCGACAAGATTCTCGGCGCGCACGGTCCGGGACCTGCGGAAAAACTTACGCCGCTTGCCAAGCTCACGGAATACTTGAGCGGAGCGATGCCAGAACTCAACAGTGGCGCGCTTCACACCGACGCCATCGGCGGCGGGGAATTCGTGTTACCCGACGGCGTACGGCTCGAACAGCTTGCAAATGGTACATCGCGCCTCGTCTACGGCGGCAGTGGTGACGTGCTCGCCGACAATCTCCACGTAACCGGCGGCGTACTCGATGCTGCGTCGAAGGCAAAACTCGACGCACTCGGCATTGGCGTTGTTGAACAATGGACAACGACAAGTGCTTCACGCGTCGTGCCGCACGACTTCACCGTGCCCGAATGGATCAGCGAGCATCCGCAGGACGTCGTTCACGCACGCCGCGACGTGTGGTACGGCAACGACACGCCCATGCACTACGTCGCCGAACTCAAAAAGTGGCTTGGCGCCGACTGGAACGAGCTCAAATTGTGGTGGGGCGAGAAGCAGCAGATTGGCATTAACCAAAATGGTGACTTTGTCTTAGACATGAGTCACATGACGACGTGGGGTTCGTGGACAAAGGGCGGCAGCCTTGACGTGAATCCGCACGCAACGCTTGCGGAAGGCAAGCTGCGACTGTTGTTGTCGATGAGCGAAACAACACAAAATCATCCTGTCGAACTTGCTGTACAGCCTGACGGCACGATCATCATTCCCAAAGGCAGCGACATCGCGAAAGCATTTTTTGCCGAAGAAAAAGGCAGGGCCGTGTTCCTTGGCCGGTTTGCGGAAATTGCGGAAGTGCGCAGCGAGGACGCGAGCGGCCGCATTCACTACGGCATTCTTGCGACGCACGAGGGCAAGGGCGTTGGAGGCATCATTCCCGGAACCATCATCGAGGAGACTCATAACGACGTTCCCGTTACCGTGTTCGACTTCCCGACGCGCCGTCCCGTCGATGTACCACTCATCCCCATGCCGATTTCATGGCGCACGCCGCTCGAGCCGATGCG
>CAYZRQ010000086.1:0-3398 GCA_964480895.1 uncultured Gammaproteobacteria bacterium
CTCATGTCAGCACAACCCCGCGGCGCCAGGCTCGAGCGCGAACCCGACCTCATTTTGCGCATTCGCGAGGTGAATCCGCACGCCAAAACACTCATCATCGTCGAAATCCCCGGACCGGCCATCGAAGAGGAACTTGAGGTGGCAGGCTTCCGTGTCGTCATCATCGACCATCATCGCTATGACGGCATCGACCGCATGCGCCAAACGAGCTCGCTCGAACAGGTCATCGCTTACTTTGCCGTCGACGATGCCTTGTTGCGTACGCATGGCTTTGACCCGACCCTCGTGCGCGGGGTCGGTGCGATTGACCGCGGATTCGTGTGGGAGCTTGCTGCCGACGGCCTTACCGAGCACGACCAGCGCCGCGTGAGAGCGTACTTCCGCGACTTATCGTTGCGCGTAGGCGGTGGCTGGGAGGACGAGGAGCGTGAGGCGCGCAAGGCGTGGGGGACGAAGCGCGAGGAGGCCGGTATGTTCGTCGTCGAAAGCGAGCGTACCGATATGAGCATCCGCGCTGCGTTGTCGTTCATTTTAGCCGATGAGATCGGCGCGCCGCATCCCATGCTTATCCGTCAAGGCGATTGGCGCGTGTACGTCCAAGATTCCGTCGATGCGAAGCGCCTTTACGAAACATTCGGCGGATTTACGTTCGGTAGGGATCGCTGTTGGGGGTTTTCCGCGGAGCAGGGGAAGCCGACGCCGTCGATCGATGCTATTCTTGACGTGATCCGTTCACAGCAATCTCCATGAATTTTGCGTCAAAAAAAGCCGCCGCAGCGTCGCGCCCGTTCCTTGCCGAGGCCATGGAGCGCATGCTTGATGACGAGGGCCGCGCTCGTGCCCACGCGGTGTTCGAGGGCGCGGCGGCGCAGATTCCCGAGTTTATGCGCTACCGCATGACGCCGCAGACGCCGCCGTATCACGCCGAAGGTGCAACGCTTGCGGCGCACGTCGAGCGCGTGCTTGCCGCGGTGCTCGCGATCGAAGAGGGCGCGAGCGTACTCGACATCGAGGAATTCGCCCGCGAAACCGTGTTGCGCCACGCATTTCTTGACCTCGAGGCGACGATCCGTACGCACGCGGCATTTTGGAAGGTGTTTGCACTTGTTCACGACATCGCCAAGCCCGATCGTGTGGTATTTACGGCTGATCCCGCCCTCCGTGGCGCGGCCGAAGGTTTTGCAGCGCGTGGCGGCGAACACCCACCGGCATCACCCCAAACGCTTGCGCGCTACGATAAACTTGTTCGCGCCTTTGCCGCGGCACACCCGCGCCTCGCCCCGGATGCGCTTGCGGGTGCGTTTTTCGATGCGTACGGCATTCGGGCGCATTACGATGACCACGACCGCAAGGGCGCAGGTCCGGAGTACGCCGGCGTTCGCGCCGCGGCGCTTGCGCTCTTCGGCGTCGATCCCGCGTTTCATAAGCTGCTTGCCGAGGTGATCTGGGGGCATATCGACGCGCTCGGTTACTTCCAGGGTGGCGCCGACGCCGTTAAGTATGCGGCTCTCGCGGCACGCGGTCGCAAAGTCGGGCTCAACGCCGATGTCTACCTCACCTACGCCGCCGCGGCGATGCTCCTTGACACGGCACTTGGCAGCACGGGCTATGACCGCGGCCGCGCCATGGCGCTCGCAATGCCGCTCGTCAACATGCTTCGCGCCGAGCAGGAGGCGATGCCGCTGCGCAATGCCACACGCCTCGCCGCCCTTGAGCGCGGTCGAAAACTCGCCGTTCGCGAAGTACTCGACGCCGCAAAGCTCGCACCCGAGCAGGTTTTTGCGCTCGTTCCCGCGCCGCTTGGCCCGGTGCGTGGCGAGATTATGCGCGGCGTCACAAGTCTCATACGCGGCCACGATTCCGAATTCGCCTTCGGCCGCGCGCTGCCCGAACTCTCGGCGCGTGCCGCTCAAGCGCGCGATCTCCTCCGCGAACGCGGACTTTATCTATGATTGCAATGCTTGACGGTACCATTGCTGCTCACGAATCCGACGCCGTTCTTGTGCTGTGCGGCGGCGTGGGTTATCGCGTATTTGTTGCGGGAGCGGCCTTCGAGGTGGGGGAGCGGGTACGGTTGTACATCGCCGAGGTCATCCGCGAGGATCGTCACGATCTGTACGGTTTTGCATCGCGCGAGGAGTTCACGTTTTTCACGCAACTCACCGGTGTTCAGGGCGTTGGTCCGAAGATGGCGCAGAAAATCATGGGTGCGGGAAGGTTTGCGACGGTCGCCGGCCGCATTCAGGCTGGCGATATTGACTTTCTCTCGTCCATCTCGGGCGTAGGAAAAAAGACGGCGCAGAAAATCGTGCTTGATCTCAAGGGCGTTCTCGTCGCCGAAAAAGGTAAGGACTTGATTATCGACGACGTTACCGAGGCTTTGCTTGGGCTTGGATACTCGCGCGCCGATATTGCGGGCATTATCGACCAGATAAGCGGTGATACGCCTGAACAGCGACTGAAAAGCGCGTTGAAATATCTTGCGCGATAGCTATGGACAGCACCTCGTGGAATCGGCTCGTGGAAGCGCATGCTCCGCAATTCGGCGCATTTTTGCAGTCATGGGAGTGGGGTGAATTTCAGCGCTCCCTCGGCCGCGAGGTTGTACGCGTGTACGAGGAAGATCGTGGCGCTACGATGATCGCGCAAGCAATTCGGCTTCCGCTCGGATTCGGTCAGTCGTATTGGTTCGTCCCCAAAGGGCCGCTCGGCGACCTTGATCCGGCGTCCATGCGTGCGTTGTTGCGGCGCAAACTTCCGGGTGGCGCGTTCATCCGTACTGAATGCGGCGTTGTGCTGCCGCACGCCGTCAAAACGCGCGACATCCATCCGTCAACGACGCTTGTGCTCGACATGCACAAGGGGTGCGAAGGCTTGCTTGACGAGATGGAGAAGAAAACGCGCTACAACGTGCGGGTTGGCGAGAAAAAGGGCGTCATGAATGCGATCGTCGGGCTCTCGGCGTTTGATGAGTTCGTCGGTCTCATGCGCGAAACCACCGAACGTAATCGCTTTTCGGCGCATCCGGCCGAGTATTACCGCAAGATGCTGTTGGCGCTTTCGGGCGGTGAATGCCGTGCGTTTCTTGCCGTGGCCAAAGCGGGGAACACACCACTTGCCGCAAATGTCATGATCGATTTTCTTGATACGCGTGTCTACCTCCATGGGGCATCGACGAGCACCATGCGCGAGCTGCAGGCATCGCACAGCCTGCAATTCTTTCTTATTCGCGATGGCTGCGAGCAGGGAAGGCGATACTATGATTTTTGGGGTATTGCGCCGCCCGAGGCCGATGAAACGCACCCGTGGACCGGAATCACGCGCTTCAAATCGGGTTTTGGCGGCCATGTGGTAACGATGCCCGGAACATTCGATATCCCAACACGCCCGCTGCTGTA
>CAYZRQ010000087.1:0-3357 GCA_964480895.1 uncultured Gammaproteobacteria bacterium
ATAGCACAGAACCGAAATACATGCAACTCCCCCCGCCGGATGCGGAGGGCATTCAGGACGACAGAGACGCTTGAAAAGGCCATAGCGCCCGAGGCGATTATGGGATTTAACAGGCCAAAAGCCGCCAAAGGCACGCCAACGATGTTGTAGACGAATGCCCAGAACAGGTTTTGTTTGATCGTCCGATAGGTCACGCGGGTCAAATGGAGCGCTTCAACGACCTTTTCAGGGCCCCCGCCAACAAGAACCATCTGCCCGGCCTCGATCGCCACGTCCGAACCCGACCCCACAGCGATCCCGAGATCGGCCTGAGTGAGTGCCGGAGCGTCGTTGATGCCGTCGCCCACGAACGCGACGCGCTTCCCCGCCGCTTGGAGCTTACGCACGACCGCGAGCTTCGCGTCAGGGAGCACTTCGGCTTCGACGTCGGTGATACCGAGCGCCGCGGCGATCGCTTGGGCCGTCGTGCGATGATCGCCGGTGAGCATGGTGACGTGAAGGCGCATCCTTCGCAGCGCCTCAATCGCCTCCTTTGCCTTGGGTTTAAGTACATCGGCGATACCGAGAATACCGACGGCGACACCGTCGACCGTTAGCTCAACAACGGTCTTGCCCTGGGCGCGGAGCGCGGCAACGCGCGCTTCGTCGCGTGCGCCGTCAACGCTTCCCAAAAACACCCGCTTGCCGCCAACGCTGCCTTCGACGCCCTTGCCAACGACTGCACGGAATCCGTCGACGCTCGAAGGCAAAATTCCCCGCTCCTTCGCGGCGCGCATGACCGCCTTCGCAAGCGGATGCTCGGACGACGCCTCAAGCGACGCGGCGAGCCGCAACACTTCAGCCTCGTCAACCGCGCCGAGCGCGATTGTGTCGGTCACTTCGGGCTTGCCCTCGGTGAGCGTTCCGGTTTTGTCAAAAATGACAATGTCAATTTTGCGTGCGCGTTCAAGCGCCTCGCCGCTCTTGATAAGCACGCCCTCACGTGCGCCACGACCTGTCCCCACGAGGATCGCGGTTGGCGTTGCAAGCCCAAGCGCGCACGGACACGCAATAACAAGCACGGCAACGGCATTGACGAGCGCCACGTTCCATCCGCCGCCCACAAGAACCCACGCGCCGAACGTCGCCGCGGCAATCAGGATGACAATCGGCACAAACACGCCTGAAATCTGATCGGCCAATTTTTGGATCGGCGCTTTCTTCTCCTGCGCTTCACTCACGAGCTTCACGATTTGCGCCAACGCCGTGTCTTTGGGTTCTTTGGTGATTTCAACGACAAGCGCACCCGAAGTGTTGATCGTCGCACCAAAAACGGTATCGCCTTCGCGCTTGCCAACCGGCACGCTTTCGCCGGTCAACATCGACTCGTCAAGCGCCGAGGCACCCGAGACTACCAGCCCGTCGAGCGGCACTTTCTCGCCGGGTTTAACGAGCACGCGATCACCGACCTTCAGGCTTTCGACGGGAACATCTTCCGTTGTCACGCCACCCATGCCAACACGATGTGCAAGCTTGGCGCCGAGTTCGAGCAGCTTGGCAACCGCCTCCCCCGCTTTGCCCTTGCTTGTCGCTTCGAAATAGCGGCCGAGGAGAATAAAGCCGGTAATCACCGCCGCGGTTTCAAAGTAGAGGTCGCCGCCCTGCGTCAGCTGCCACCAGCTGAACGCGAGCGCAGAGAGCGTACCGAGCGAAATGAGCGTATCCATATTCGCGCGCAGTCGCTTCAACTGCCGCAACGCCGTTGCATGAAACTCGAACCCAGTTACGAGCACAACGAATGAACCGAGCACGGCCTGCACCAGGGGAAATCCGAGATCGCCCATAGCAAGAACGAACGTCGGCAGGGCGAGCGCGAGCGCTACGGCAGCCTTGCGACGTGCCGCCTTCGCGCCACCGCCGTGCGCCAGGTGATTCTCGTGCGTGCCTTGCGCTGCAGGCCCTGCGCCCGACGCCTTGTACCCCGCACGCTCGACGACGGCGTGGAGCGCGTGTTCGTTCGTTGCTGTTTCATCGTATTCGACCGCGGCGCGAGCCATCGCATAGTTGACCGACACCACTTTCACGCCCGGCGTGCGCCGCAAGTCGCCCTCAATCGTCACCGCGCACGACGCACAGTGCATACCCTCAATCCCAAATGTCGATTTCATAGATTTTCAACTTAGGCGCCACGCACGACAAGCGTCCCACGGTACATACCCATCGAACAACTGTAGACGTATTTTCCGGGCTTCGTCGGCGTAAACTGAATGACGTTGAAGCCCGATTTAATGCTCTTGGTTATATTCATCTGCGGCACAATCAGCGTGCTGGCGCAGCCGAGAACCTCGTCGCCGTAAATTTCCCAACGCACGGGGATATCTTCGACGACTTCGATGACGTTGGGCTCGTATCCGAACCGCGAAACCTCCATTTGGACGAGCTGTTTGCCGTCAACGAGGACCGGAGCGGTTGCGGCCGCGGCCGGCGTTTGCGCAAACCCGGTGAACCCAAGGAGCGTTGCGCCGTTACTCACGTTCGCAAGCCCGAGGACGATAACGAAAGCGCCGACGAATTTCGTGACACGCTTAAGCCCCGTCCCCCTGGCTGACGCTGTTGCCGCACCGATGCCGAGCAAGGCCGGCGCAGTGCCGAGCGCGAACACGGCCATGGTGAGCGCGGCTTGCGTCGGGCTGCCGGTCGTCATGGCGAAGAGCTGCACCGATTGCGTGAATCCGCACGGTAGAAAGAACGTCAGCGCGCCAAGTACCGCGGGAACCCACGGCTTGTCGCTTTCCGAAAGCGCGTGGATGCGGTGCGCGAGAAACTTCGGTGGACGAATCGCGAACGCCGGCGGCAGCACGTTCATGAGCTGCACGCCGATCCCGATCATAAGCACCGCCACCACGAGTACGAGCACGCCGTTCGCGGCCGGGGAGAGCGCGATCGCCTTCCCGAGTAACCCGATAAGCGCACCAAATCCTGCGAAACCCACGATGCGACCAACGTTGAAGAGCATGTGCGGCGTCATTTTTGCGCGGAACGTCGCGTTCGCATGTGCTTCGGCATACCGCGCCGAAAACGCGGCGATCAGTCCGCCCACCACGGCCGTACACGACGAAAACGCGGCAATAAGCCCAATGACGAAGATCGCACCAAGCCCCGCGCCCTCGGCGACATTGGGTGAGAACGTGAGGAGACCGGTTTGTTTGGCAACGAGATAGATGGCGAAGACGAGAACCGCCGCGCCGCCGACCCGCGACCACGAAAACCGCGAGGCCGAGGACGGGCTGTCAATAGACTCGAAGACGTAACCGTGATTCTTGAGGACTTTTGTAAGATCAGCCGCGCCGATCTCGGCGCTGTCTTTCACAACAAGCG
>CAYZRQ010000088.1:0-2975 GCA_964480895.1 uncultured Gammaproteobacteria bacterium
GCCCGTGCCTTCGGCAATGGCGAATACGACGCCGGCAATAATGAAAAACACGTATGCACACAGCTCGAACGCGATATCGAGCGTAACGGAACTCACCGCTTCCTTTGCCGGCACCCTGTCGGACATGAGGAGTGCCACGCGCGCCGGTTCACCGCCGATTTGCGCAACCGGCGTCAAGTAACTCACCGCATAGCCGCTCATGCGGTGAAGGTACACTCGCCAAAACGGCAGACGATGTTCGCGGTCAAGATGGCGATTGACGATGATCGTCCAGCGCAAACTGTAGAGCGCAAAAATCGTGAGCGAAATCGCCAAGAATCCCAAAAATGGCCACACGCCGAACCGCATGATTTCGTCGACAATGCTGCCGATGCCCTGCGCCGCGACAAGCTGCACGAACAGCCCAAGACCGATTGCGAGACCGGCAATGACGATCAGCCCCCGAATAATGACGCGCTGCTCCATACCCTCGCTATGGTATCACCGCGCACGAGACTCCGTCTTGCTTACTCCCCCTTCGGCTTCGGATGCAGAAACATGGCGTACAGCGCGTAGGTGAACAGCGTGCTGACGAGAATGTAAAGCGTAAGACCGCCCGCAAGCGTCGTCGCACCGATGACGAGCATCATGACGGGAAGCACGGTGAGCATCATCTTGTTCATGGTCGCCGACATATCCTCGTCAAGGGCGCCCGATTGCGCGCGCACGGCTTTGGGCGGACGGCGCGTAATCATCTGCCGCGCTTGAAGGTACTGCGCCGCGGCCGCGAGTACGGCAAGCGGAATCGAAACAACCGCGAGGTCGATGCCGAGAAAGACGTGACCCATGCTCCCCGGGTTGCTGACGAACGCGTAGAGCATGCTCCCGTCGATCGTCTGGATGCCGGCCATGAGCGCGCGGTACAGCGCAATAAACACGAACAACTGCACCACGGTCGGCAAGCACGACGCAAACGGATTGACGTTGTGCGTTTTGTACACGGCCATGAGTTCCTTGGCGAGACGTTCCTTATCCTCCTTATACGTCTCTTTAATCTCGGCGACTTTCGGTTGAATTTCCTGCAATTCTTTTTGCGCCTTGAGCGACTTGAACGTGAGCGGAAGCAACACAATCTTCACAATCGCGGTGAGCGCGATGATCGCGAGTCCAAGCCCGCCCCACGGCATGACGTTGTAGATGACGACAAGCAGGTTGTAGAGCGGCTGGTAAAGAACGGTGAAAAAAAGTTCGCCCATAGATTAGGCTTCGGGAGTTGAAGCATCGGCCTCACCGTTCGACGTTTGACTTTCGACATTCGACACTTCGGTTTCAGGCGGACGGAATTCCTGAATGTTGACTTTCCAGCCGGTGAGTCGCGCCGCCAAGCGGACGTTCTGGCCGCCACGACCGATCGCAAGCGACAACTGATCGCCCTGGACGATAACCGTTGCCGTGCGCTCGTCGACGTTCAACACCACCTCGATCACTTTGGCCGGCGAAAGCGCATGGACAATGAACTCCTTCGCGTTCTCGCTCCACTCGATGATGTCGATTTTTTCGCCCGAAAGCTCGGCGGTAACGGTTTGAATGCGCGTTCCGCGTTGGCCGATGCACGCGCCAATGGGATCGATGCCCGATTCGTTCGCTGCGACCGCGACTTTGGTGCGAGCACCCGGCTCGCGGGCAATGGCTTTCAGGACGACCGAGCCTTCCGCAACTTCGGGAATTTCGAACTCAAACAGCTTGCGCACCAGCCCCTCATGCGTCCGCGACAACAGAATCTGCGGACCGCGCGTGCCAAGCGATACCTCGCGCACGAACATCTTCAAGCGATCGCCGGAACGGTAGCGCTCCGTGGGCATTTGATCCTCGGGCTTCATGATGCCGGTCGTGCGCCCGATGTCGACGAGAATCACGCGGCCTTCTTTGCGCTGTACGGTTCCGGTGATGACGTCGCCCTCGACGCTCTTGAACTCGTTAAAAATAATCTCGCGCTCGGCCTCGCGCAGCTTTTGCGTGATGACCTGCTTTGCCGTCATCGCCGCCATGCGGCCGAACTCGACGGCTTGCGGCAATTCGGTGCGGATGACGTCCCCTACCTTGGCGTGCGCGCGCAAAATGTTCGCTTCAGACACCATGATATCGGTTTTCGGATTGAACTTGGGACCGGCTTCGTCGGATGGCGCGTCGTCGGGAACGAACTCGCCGAGCGCTCGCAGCGCCTCGCGCTTCGCCGACGCCTCGGCCTCGCGCACCTTTACCGCTTCGAGCTCTTCGGCCGAGATATCCTCGACAACCGTTTTCACGTCAAAAATTCTCGCCAAGCCGGTTTCGGTGTCAAATTCGGCTTCGAGGTTGTGGTATTTATCGCCGAAATCCTTACGGTATGCGGCGGCGATCGCCGAGGCAATAGTCTCGACGACGCTCTCGTACGAGAGGCCTTTTTCGTCACAAATTTGTCGAATTGCGAGTTCAATGGGACTTGCCATACGTTGGTTTAACAGACGGACCCGGCCAGCGGCCGGGTCCAGATGGCGGAACTATAGCACACGAGCGAAACCGCGCAAGGTCTACCAGGGGCCGCGGCTCAATGCTTGGTCGCGAATGAGCTTGCGGATCTCGTCCTCGCACTCCGCGACGGACGAAACGACCTTGTAGCGGCCGGGCAAGAGCGTGCGCAGTCGCTCGACCGCCGCCATCGCCGCCGCGTGGGCCTTGCCGAACCCACAGAGCACGATGAGCGCGTTCGGTGAATCGGCGCGCCAGACGCTCGCCGCTGTTTCAGACCACGGATCGACGTTCCGATCGACTTGATCTTCGTGAGGCGAGACGATGACGACGATCTCCGGCTTGGCGGCGTGCAACAGGCGAAGGGTGATCGGTTGGAAGACGCGAACGTCTTTTCCGTCGTTCCAGCGCTTGAGATCGGCGACGAAGCGCTGCGCTTCCGCCTTGTGTTCCCGGGCGTTCGCGTAGCCCTCTACGTGCTCGGCAAC
>CAYZRQ010000088.1:2985-3357 GCA_964480895.1 uncultured Gammaproteobacteria bacterium
AGCGTAACCCCGCGTTTTCGTCAACCGCCAACGCCGACGATGTGAGCAATCTCGGGCGGATCGCACGCAAGCCGAACCGCGACGACATCAATCCGCCACGCACCATCGAAGCCGCGGGATCGGCAGAACCATTCGGCAGCGCGCGCGATTTTTTGCAACTTTGCGGCCGTTACTGATTCCTCGGGAAACCCGAAGTCGTCGGTTGCGCGTGCCTTCACCTCGACGAACACGATCTCACGGCCATCTTGCGCAATAATATCGACCTCGGCGCCTGCCGCGGTGAATTGTCGCTCAAGAATGCACATGCCGCGACGCGAAAGAAAAACAGCCGCGGCATCCTCGGCTGCATTTCCCATGATCCTCCGTGCGTGC
>CAYZRQ010000089.1:0-3300 GCA_964480895.1 uncultured Gammaproteobacteria bacterium
TGCGATGTGGCGAGGCGCACTGCGCAAACTTCCCCGCGGGTTTGCGCCGCGCACGGTACTCATGCTTGGACTGGGCGGCGGTTCATGCATCGATCTGCTTGCGAGGCGCTTCCCCACCTGCGCCGTCACGGTCATCGAGTGGGATCCCGCCATGATCGCGCTCTATCGAACCCTTCACGCGCACGATAGAACGACAACTATCATCGAAGGCGATGCCGCAATTGTCGTCCCCGCCATGACCGAAGGCTTCGATCTCGTCATCGTCGATCTCTTCAAAGGAGATAAAACGCCTGACGCGCTTGAAACAGACGCCATGATCGCCGCAATCGCGCAGCGCGTCGCGCCGAGCGGTTGTTGCCTTCTCAACGCCTTCAAAACGCACGGTCTTGTTCCGGCTTTCGAACGTCGCTTCCCTCTTGCCGCAACGTGGACATACAAGTGGAACACGCTGGCGCTCTATCGCGGCTCATTGCGGTAAAGCGCGAACAGCCCTTCGGCCTTAATGAGTCCGTACTCGGTTTCAAAATTTTTCGACGCGGTTTTTGCGTCGGTCACTTCGCCAGGTGGAAGGTCGTCGATAAATGTTATTCCGTCAACGTCCATCGTCCATGTTGTGTTGACGAAACCGGAAGCGTAGCGATCCATGGTGGTGCGCACCGACGACGTGTCGTGCGCCATGTCGCCGTCATCCTTGCACGAAAAACTCACGCGCTCGAACGGCGTGTCACTGCCGTTCCACACGGGCTTGAGCGTGAGTACGCCGTCCGCGACTTCCGCGACGCCCGCAATAGTGCCGGGGTCCGCGCTTTCATACACACAGGTATTTTTTGGACAGATACGGCCGGCTGCCGCGTCTTCATCACAACGCATTTCGTCCTCGACGTACGTCACGTCGCCAAAAATTTCGTACTGATCGCCGTTCATGCGCGTGAATTTGAGTTTGATCAGCGCGACGCCCGATGCGCCGTCGTGCAAACGCGACTCGAGCGCATCGAAGCGCCACGACCCGTAACCCCAGAACTCGTCGGGCATTGTCCGCGACGACAATCCGTTGGCACAGCCGGCGCCAACAAGCGCGAGTGCGCAGGCAAACAAAGCAAATCGCATACGAAATGAGTATACATGACGATGGTCGCGGCCGCAGCGACAACATTTGACTTTCGACTCCCTTATCGCCAACCTCGTTCTTCTTCCGTCGCCTCGAGCGCGTCGTCGTCCCAGCCGAGATGGTGCCCGATCTCGTGCCACAGCGTCCGGCGAATTTCTTCGGCAATCGCTTCGTGCTCGCCCTCACAACAGTCGACGATGGCCGCGTGATAGATGGCGATTTTGTCGGGCAGCGTACCCGTGGGGTCGCCAATACGCTCGGTGCGCGGGATGCCGAAATACTCGCCAAGCGGCCCATCGATGTCGCCCCGCTCGGCGACGATGGCGATGTTGTCGAGCTCGCGCACGACCTCGTCGGGCAATGCGTCGACGGCCTCGTCAAGCAAGAGTGCGAATTCGTCGAATGTCATACGTATAGACGATAACACAAACGGTCGTTCACTTGGCTTGACGAAACATCAAATTCTCTGCTAGTTTTTCGCTGTCACCTTGGAGGACTTGTGGGTCAGAATCTCGAAATCAGCCGTGTGATTGGCGACCACATCACCACCCTGTCGCGATTGGCGGAGCATGCCGATCATCGTTTCATGGACTGGCTTATGCCGGGCAACGAGGTGCTCGAGCTGCTCCGTGCGCCGATCGCGGTGGTGCCGCCCGAAAGCGAGCGGCTCTCGCGCTACGGCGTGGAACGCGTGATCGACTACGCGATTCTCACTCACGGAAGGCTCGAGGAGATCGTGCCCGATCACACTCGGCGTATGAACCTCGAGCGTTTCATGGCGAAGCACTATGGTGTGCTCGTGGACACGCCGTTCACCGAAGAACATCTTCGGGTCGTCGAAGGGCGTCCCGATAACCTGTACGCCGACCCCGCGATGAAAGCGCTCCTCCTCGGAGGCCTCGATCCCGTTGTCGGCAAGCTCGACGTGCGTGATCAGGACACCTTGAGAATCATCCGCTTCAGCCGCCGGTTTCCCCCGAGCTCCGGTATCGTGGACGGACTCTGCCAGAACTTCAATACGATCTTCTACCCGGCCGAGCGCGACGTGCCGTACAACAAATTCAGCCGCAACGGCTGGAGCGAAGTCGCCGGCCGCGTCCAGCACATCTTGCGCGAGATTGGACTGTGGGCACCGATCGTGTGGACCACGGCCGAGCGCGCACGGCGTATCGAGCTCGGCGTGGACGAGGAGCACGCGATGCGTATTCGCATCGACGAGATCCGCAGGCGGCACGGAAAACCCACATCGTAATCGCACCAGACACCTCACCGTCAATCCTACGTCCTTCTCTCCGCGCCTCGCTCGAGGCGCGGTTTTTATTTGACTCTGAGTGTCAGTTATCCACTTGACACTCAGAGTCAATTGCGAGGAAATGAAAATAAGCTCCCTGGCTATTATTTTTAGCTTGGGAGTTATGCGTTCTATTGAGCATCTGACAGGTGATTACTATCACGTCTATACCAGAGGAGTTGATAAGCGCACCATTTTTCTCGACCTCATTGATCGTGAACGGTTCTTGCAAGGCTTGGTAAGCCTCAATGATTCGTTGCGTCCATCGAATATCGGCTTTGCCAAAAAATCACCGAATCGAGTACGGCGATATGTCGATATTTTGGCTTTTTGTTTGATGGGTAATCATTTTCATTTGCTCCTTAGGCAGAAAAATAAACGCGGTATTGAGAAATTCCTTCATCGTCTCCTGAATAGTTACGCCAAGTACTTCAATATCAGACATTCACGTACTGGCAAGCTCTTCGAGGCAAATTATCAATCAAAACATATCCAGTCGGATGAACAGCTCCTCGCTGTTCTCCGGTATATCCACTTAAATCCTATTGAAATCATTGATCCCGCGTGGAAAGAAACGGGTTTTTGTTTTGACAAAGGACGTGTTTTACATTTTCTCAGAGAATACCGATGGTCGAGCATTCACGACTACCTGGGGCTAGATAAAAGGCCATGGATCATTCGCAATGCCACGAATGACTTAAATGCCAAGGAATTTATGAGTCTGCTCATGAGCGGTTTTACTGACACTCAGAGTCAAGATGACTCTTGACTCTGAGTGTGAAGATATATCGCTTGACGAAAGCCAAAATCTCGGCCATACTTCGCGAACCTTTTATGGAATTCCGGAACATCGCCATCATCGCTCGCGTTGACCACGGCAAAACAACGCTCGTCGACGCCA
>CAYZRQ010000090.1:0-3264 GCA_964480895.1 uncultured Gammaproteobacteria bacterium
GGATTTGCCACTTGGCCGAGCACGCCAACCGGTTCGCCGCCGACGAGAATCGTCGCCGACCGCCCGGGATGCCAACGTTCCGCGTCATCTTCGCGCGCGAATGCAAACGCGATGCCGGTTGCTGCTCCGAGCGCCTCAAGTGCTCCGCGAAGCTCGCGATACGCCAAAACCGCATCGACCGCGCCGTAACGTCCAAGAACAAGCGATATGCGTTCGTCGGGCAGGTCGCCTTCCCGCGGCAGGTAGACACGCGAAAGTTCGAACACCGACGCCGACGGTACGTGCGCCTGGTTACGCTCGATCGCCCGCAGCACCGACGGTACGAGCGAAATGCGCATGTACGACGCGTCCGACGCAAGCGGGTTGAACAGTTTCAGCGCATCCATCGGGCTGTGGCCGTACTTTTCGAGATCAGTCGCGTCGACAAGGGATGACGAAAAAAATTCGGTAAAACCCAAACCGGACAAAAAGTGTTTTGTCCACGCTTCCCAGTGGAGCGACGCATTGTCGGCCTCGACGGGCGGCGGCGCACTCGGTAGCACCGACGGCATGAGGTGATAGCCGTACGATCGTGCGATCTCTTCGGTAAAGTCAACCTCGTCCACAACATCGTGATCGCGCCAATACGGCACGGTCACCGACCAACCGTTCACACGCTTTTCGACGACGAAACCGAGCCGCTCGAGCATGGCGGCCATATCGTCATCGGAAATATCAACGCCGATCCGCTCGCGCGCCTTCTCGGGACGAAATGCGAGCACCTTCGGCTCGTACGATGCAACCGCAACGTCAACAACATCGCCCGCGAGTTCGCCGCCAGCAAGCTCGGTCGCAAGCGCCACGGCACGAGCGAGCGCAACTGGCAACGCCGCCGTCGATAGACCTTTTTCGAAGAGAAGCTGTGAGTCGGAATAAAGATCGAGGTCGCGCGCCGTACGTCGAATAGCGACCGGATCGAACGCGGCAGCTTCGAACACTACGGTCGTCGTCGCCTCGGTCGTCGCCGAATCCTTCCCGCCCATAATGCCGGCCACCGCAATCGGACGGCTCGCATCCGCAATGACGAGGTGTTCGGGGTTGAGTTCTACCGTTTTTCCGTCGAGTGTCGTAAGCGTTTCTCCCGCCAGGGCGGCGCGCACCACCATGCGCTCCCCATCGAGCGTGGCTCTGTCGAACGCATGCAGCGGCTGGCCGTATTCGTGGAGGACGAGATTCGTGATGTCGACGATGACGTTGATCGGCCGATGTCCGGCAAGCAAAAGTTTTTTCTGCAACCACCATGGCGACGGACCGACTTTCACGTTCTTGACCACGGCGGCCATGTAGCGGCTGCATCGTTCGGGATTCTGCACGTCGACCGATACGGGTGCAGACTTACCTGTAGCGGGAAGCGTCGGTGGCGTGAAAGCGAACGTCGAGGCAAGCGCCGCGCTCCCCTCGCGAGCAAGACCGACGATCGCCATACAGTCCGGACGATTGGTCGTTACCTCGATATCAAACACCGTGTCGTCAAAACCGAGCGCCTTTGCCGCTGGCGTTCCCGCAGGGGCGTCGGTAATGGCCCCAATATCCCAAATGTCTTTTTCACCGCACGACAATTTTTCAAAACCGACTTCCGCCGGTGAGCAGATCATCCCCACGCTGTCGATGCCGCGAATGCGCGTTGGCGCAAGCTGGATGAGATCGCCGCCGCCATGCCAGCGCACCCAAGCGCCCGGAAGCGCCACAAGCACCTTCATGCCCTTCGCCACGTTGGCACCACCGCAGACGATCGCAAGCGTCTCACCGCCCACATCGGTCGTCGCAATACGCAGACGATCGGCGTTCGGGTGCGGTGCTACGTCAACAACAGCACCAACAACCATGTCGGCAAAACGATTGCCCACCTGCTCGACGTGCTCAACCGACATCGCGCGTAAACTGAACTCGCGCGCAAACTCGTCCGCCGAGCGGTCGGTCGCGAGGTATTCCTTGATCCAGGCGTACGAGGCGAGAATATTCATACTAGAACTGCCGCAAGAAGCGGAGATCATTGCGGTAAAGTATACGGATATCGTCGATGTTAAGGCCGGAACGCATCATCATCGTGCGCTCAATGCCCCAGCCGAACGCGAAACCCGTGTGATCATCGGGGTTGAGGCCGCCTGCCGTGAGCACATTCGGATGTACCATGCCCGCGCCGCCAAGCTCGAGCCAGCCTTCCTTACACAGCCGGCACGCGCCCGCACCGACGCGGCCGGTTCCATCGCACACGCTGCAGGAAATATCAAGCTCAAAGCTCGGCTCGGTAAATGCAAAGTGGTGCGGTCGCAATCGCGTTACGCGATGAGGACCAAAAAATCGTTTGACGAAATAGTCGACAACGCCTTTCAGCTCGGTAACCGTCGCTTTCTTGTCGATCATGAGTCCTTCAAATTGGTGAAACATCGACAAGTGGCGGGCCGTTGACTCACGACGATAGCATTTTCCGATGGAGATCATGCGGATCGGCAGCTTGCCCTTTTCCATTTCGCGCACCTGCCCGTTGCTCGTGTGCGGCGTGAGCACAACTTTGCCCTTCGCACCCGTCATCATCTCGCCGCCGTCAGCCACAAAAAACGTCTCCCACTCGTCGCGCGCGGGATGTTCCTTGGGCATGTTGAGCGACGCGAACGCGTATTCCTCCCAGTCGACTTCGGGATGCCGCGCCCTCACGAATCCAAGGTGCGCAAAAATGCCGGCAATCTCGTCGATCGCCTGCGTTGTCAAGTGGAGATGGCCGAGCGCGGGGCTTGCCCCAGGCAGCGTGATGTCGATCCATTCGTCGCGGCTGCGCGCCGAGGCTTCCGCCTGTTCGACACGCGCTTTCGCCGCAGCGTATGCACCCTCGGCCGTCTTTTTTACTTCATTCGCCAAGGCGCCGATTTTGCGGCGCGCCTCTTCCTCGAGACTCGGCAAACTTGCGAGCATGCTCACCAGCCGCCCTTTGCGCCCGAGAAACGCCACACGCGTCGCCTCGAGCTCGTCGGAACTCGTAATAGCGGCGAATGCAGCGATACAGTCGGCCTGAAATGTCCGAAGCGCGTCTTGCATAGGTCTTCCGTTTCTACTCCGTTCAAAAGAATTGCACAATGTCCCGATACGTCACCACGAGCACAAGCAGCATGAGGACGAGAAAGCCGGCGGCGTGAAGCGCTTGCTCGAGCCGTGCGCTTGCGGGCTTGCGGCGAACGGCTTCGATCGCTAAAAATACGATGCGGCCGCCGTCGAGCGCAGGGAACGGCA
>CAYZRQ010000091.1:0-3257 GCA_964480895.1 uncultured Gammaproteobacteria bacterium
CCCGTTCACCTGTGGATAACTTACCGCGCTTCAGGCGCGGTAGTACGAAATTGCGGCGTAGCGGAACCGCCGAACGAGCGATGCAGACGCGCGCATCACCGAACGGTGAAAACAAAGAAGTTACCCGCCTGTCGGACAAGCATGGATGCCGACAGACGAGTAACTATCTGAAGCCATCTTTACACTCGATCCCCTCGTGGTCAATGCGCATTGTGTGGATAGGTTTATGAAAATCTTGTATCTTCTGTCATTATGACCACCGCCCGCTTCTTCCGACGCTCCCCCGATGTGCCACTCCCCGCGTACCAAACCGCCGGCGCGTGCGCGTTCGACCTTGCTGTGCTCGAAACGGCCGTGCTCGCCCCGGGCGAACGGCGATTGTTCCGTACCGGGCTTGTCGTGTGCGTTCCCGAAGGCCACGTTCTCGTGCTCGCATCGCGCTCGAGCAACGCGAAAAAAGGCATCTGTCTTGCAAACGGCATCGGCATCATCGACCAAGACTATTGCGGCCCCGACGACGACCTCAAACTCGTCCTTCACAACATCGGCGACGCACCCTACACCGTTGCCGCAGGCGAGCGTGTCGCTCAAGGTATGTTCCTTCCCGTCACGCGAGCGCAGCTTGTCGAGGCGACCGAGCTTCGCACGCCGAGCCGCGGCGGATTCGGCACCACGGGCTAACAATACCCGAATCTTGTATACTCTTCCTAACTATGAGCAGCCTCATTTCCATCGGCCAAATCATCGACTCCTCCGTCGATCATTATCGCAAACACGGCAAAGAACTTCTCGGCATCGCGCTATGGGTTCTCGTCGCCTTTGTCCCGCTCGGTGTCGTCGGTCTCATTACGCCGTCTGACGAAGCCGTGCTCGATGCACTCCCGCTTGGCCGCATTGCGCTCATCGCGGCCGGCAACCTCATCGGCGTGCTCGCCGTAACGCTCGTCGGCATTTGGGTGGCGGTCAGTTTAATCCTCATGGTTGCCGCACAGCACACAGGCGCATCTGCCGATGCAAAAGTTATTGGACGAAAAGCGTGGACGATGTTTGTGCCGTTTGCCGTTCTTTCGCTTCTCGTTGCAATCATCGCTATCGTACCGGCGCTCCTCACGCTGCCAGGCATCGCCATGATGATGATCGGCGGTCTGCGCGAAGGCGCGGAAACCGTCGGCGGCATCGGGCTTGCCATTTTCACGATTGGTGCCGTAGTCGGCGTATATTTCCTCATCAGGTTGAGCGTCGAACTGGCGTTCGCCCAGTATCGCCTCGTGCTTGCGCCCAAGGGCAAGCTCCTCGCGGGCAAGACGCTTATGGCTGCGGTGCGCGAGTCGCACCAGCTCGTTCGCGGCCGATGGTTCGCGACGCTATGGCGTCTTGCGATCCCCAACATTCTCTTTTCGCTCGCCGCGTTCGTGATCAACGTCATCATTACGCTTGGCGCCGGCGTGCTGCTCGCCGTGTCCGCAAGCTCGATGCCGACGTTCGTGCTGCAGCTCGGCGCCGTCGTGGTGTCGTTCGCCGCCGTTGCCGTCAATGTCATTATCGCACCGCTCTACACCATCGCCACCTACGCACTTTATGACAGCCTCGACGCCACCCGCGGTAGCAGCGAGCGCTAGCGGCGGCGACACGGCGACGCTTGCGGCGCTCCTCGCGGGCGCTGGCCGCATTGTCGTCCGCCACGCATCCGATTACTACGGCCTTGCCGGCTGGCTGCTTGTACCGCTCCTGCTTGTTGTTGCGGCATTCGCGACCGGCGGCGCTACAGGGAACCTCCTCATCACCATCGCGAACGTCGGGTTCATCTTTCTCTTGGCCTGGTTCTTGTCGGCCGGCACGCTGCTCACCGCCGTTGCCGTCCACCATCCCGATCGCGTCATTGATCCGCGCCACTTGGGCGCAGCCGCGTGGAAACGTGTCTCGCCGCTCCTCGCAACGCTCCTCCTCGCCGCAGTCCTCGAACTCGCCGGACTCCTGCTCTTCATCGTCCCGGGCATTATCGCCTTTACATATTTCACGTTCGCACTCGAAGTCTCGGTGCTCGGTAATCGTTCTGGCTTTACGGGGCTTGCCGCGAGCCGCGAACTCGTTCGCGGAAAATTTTGGACGATATTCTGGCGCGCCTTCGGAATTTTTGCCGCCGTCGTGCTCGTCTATTTGCTTCTCGTAACACTCCTCGTCATGCTCGGCGCGTCGCTCGGTTCACTCGACCCCGCCATGCTCACGCAAGCACCGCCGCCCTTGTGGCTTGAGGTCGCCATCAGCGTGCTCCAAATCGCGCTTCTGCCATTCGCGCTCGCGGCGCATGTGCTCCTTTACCTCTCGCTGTGCGACAGGTAACGTAGAGCAATCTATGCCGCTTCAACCCGTCATCGGCCTTGAGACTCACGTCCAGCTCTCCACACGAACCAAGATGTTTTGCGCGTGTTTAACGCACGCCGACGGCACGGCTCCCAACACGAACGTCTGTCCCATCTGCCTCGGCCATCCCGGCACGCTTCCCGTCCCCAACGAACAGGCCGTGCGCTTCGCCATCACCATTGGCCTGGCGCTCGACGGCACCATTGCGCCGCGCTCGAAGTTCGATCGCAAACATTATTTTTACCCCGACTTGCCAAAGGCGTACCAAATTTCGCAGTACGATTTACCGATCATGCGGGACGGCAGTCTCGTGCTTGACGTGAAGGACGCCGGCGAGACGCGCATCGGCATCGAGCGCGCACACCTCGAAGAAGACGCAGCGAAAAATATCCACGGCGACGATGGCAAGACGTACGTCGATTTCAATCGCGCAGGCACGCCGCTCGTCGAAATCGTCACCAAGCCGGACTTCCGCAGTGCTGCCGACGCGAAGGTGTACTTGCAAGAGCTTCGCCTCATTGTGCGCACGCTCGGCATTTCACAGGGTGACATGGAGCGCGGACACTTGCGCTGCGACGTGAATGTGTCGCTGCGCGAAGTTGACGAGAACGGCCTGCCGATCGGTCCGCTCAATCCGAAAACCGAAATCAAGAACATCAATTCGTTCCGCGCGGTCGAGCGCGCCATTCTGTACGAAATCGCACGCCAAACCAAACTGTGGGAAGCAGGAACGCCACCCGCAAAAACAACGACGCGCGGCTGGAACGACACGGCGCAGCGCACCGACGAGATGCGCACCAAAGAAGACGCCGCGGACTACCGCTTTTTCCCCGAACCTGACATTCCGCCGCTCGAGCTTGACGAGATGGCGCGCGACGTCAGGCGGCGCATGCCGG
>CAYZRQ010000092.1:0-402 GCA_964480895.1 uncultured Gammaproteobacteria bacterium
CCAAGAAATTCGTTGGTAAACAGCTGTCGTTGCTTGACCTCATTCAGGAGGGCAACGTCGGTTTGTTCCGCGCCGTAAAAAAATTCGAGTACCGCAAGGGCTACAAGTTTTCGACGTACGCGACGTGGTGGATTCGCCAGGCCATCACGCGTGCGCTTGCCGATCAAAGTCGTACGATCCGCATTCCCGTCCACATGGTTGAGACGATCAATCGTTTCAAGCAGATTGAGCGACGGCTCATTCAAGACCTCGGACGCGAGCCGCTGCTTGAAGAGCTTGCCGCCGAGATGGATATGCCGCTCGAGAAGGTACAGCACATCCAAAAAATTTCACAAGAAACCGTATCGCTCGAAACGAGCGTTGGCGACGACGATGACGATTCAAAGCTCGAAGACTTCATTG
>CAYZRQ010000092.1:412-3228 GCA_964480895.1 uncultured Gammaproteobacteria bacterium
TGAGGACGTCAAAAACATCTCGCCCGACAAGGCGGCGGCGCGCCAGCTGCTGCGCGACTACGTGCTCGAGGCGATGCGCGATTTGACGCCGCGCGAGCAGAAAATTCTTGAAATGCGCTTCGGACTCGAAGATGGCGTTAGCCATACGCTCGAAGAAGTTGGGCGCGAATTTGACGTGACCCGCGAGCACATTCGCCAGATCGAAGCTAAAGCACTTGAAAAAATCCAACAGAAAGACATCATTCACAAGCTTCGCGATTACTAGTTATGCTCTCGATCGACGAGATTCGCACCAAGGCAAAAGTCGAGATGGCCAAGCAGCGATCGGGACGCATGAGCCCGAACGATCATCGCCGCATCGGACTTGTGCTATTCGCGGTGACGGCAATTCCGCTTGCCGTCATCAACGTGTGGGGGTTCATGGCGACGGGACGGATGTTCGTCCTGCTCGTCGCGGCGAACATCGTCATGGTTGGGCTGTCGGTCGTGATGATGGTGACCGGAAAAAATCCGTTGCGTAAGTAAATAACAAAAGGCCCTTCCTCGCATGAGGAAGGGCAAGCCATTTAGGCTGCGTCGGTTCGCGAGCGGGCAGTATCGGCAACCCGCACGAACGTCGGGATCCATGGAACGCCGTAGCGCTCTTGGGCATTCACGCATCCCCGCCACAACCGCCACTCTTCGCGGCTTTTGGGATTGGGCTTGCGCACGAGGTGCGTAACGCGCTCCTCGTGGCCGCCGATCACTTGGATCGCCCAGCCGCGGGTTACACCCTCGACCTCGAGCACGGCGTAAAGGTCGATGCAGTCGTACACGTCCTCGGCCACCGATGGCAGGTAGACGTCGGCGCCTTGGTGCATGAGCGAGGCAGCGGTGCGTGCCGCACGAATGGCGCCGCGGATCTGGTCATCGTCAGGCTCGCCGATGGCATACCACAGGCCGTCCTGGAACCACTGCCACACGTCGTTTTCGACGAGCGCGAGCGACGTTAGCTCGTGCTGGAGCGAACTGCCATAAACGGACACGGCGGCCGTGCTGTCACAATCTCGTCCAGCGACGCTCGTGTCGCTCCATGACCCGCGGGCGATTTGCGCGCGGAGGTTCCGCGCGTTTTCGTCCAGACTTCTTGTGTGGAAGTTGATCTCGGCGAAAACTTTGCCGAAGAGTGACGCTTGCCGCATCCGCGCCCGTAGCTCGGGCAGGTCGGGTGGCGGGGCGAGGGGGAGAAGGAGCCGATGTGTGTCCGTGAACGAATGCGATAGATTCATTCGATCTCCAAAGACGCTCCAGAATATACCGCTTTTGATTGCTCTTGTCAACGAAAATCCCCCAAAGCTCGCGGCAGCGAACAATGGGGGACAGGAGCCGGCGTTACCAGCCCACGATGAAGACGACGGGAGCGCAGGCGAGGTTGTTGCGCGTATTGAAGCCCACTGTGCCGCGGTAGAACTGTAGAAGATACGGATCTTCGGGCGGCTCGGTCAAACACTCGATGCGCATGATGCCGTCGAGATCCTTCGTTCCCTTGACTTGGCAGCAAATCCCATGTCCATCAGCATCGAGAACGATGAGATCAATTTTGTCGCACTGATCCTCGTCGACGCTCGGGAAGAAGAACATGCGGTTCGGACGGAGCAGGTGGTTGATGACGCTGACCACGGCTCGCGCGCCGGCGCAGTTGAGACACCACGTGCGGCTCTTGAGCAGCCAATCGGCGTCGATGATCTCCGCATGCCGTTCCGGATGGAGATACAGCAGCATGTTGACGAGTTCGCGCTGCAAAAGGATGGTCAGCCGATGCGCGCCGCGCTGGTTCTCGTCGCGGAAAATGCCGTGATGCCAATCAATGGCGTTCGCAAGGAAGAGTGCTCGCGCCAAGATGCGCGTGAATGGATCATGTGCCGGAGCTGTTTCGAGCGCCTCGTTGATCGCATTCTCGATGAAGCCCTTGTTCCGTATCGTCGTGTTGATCACTTCGCCGGCAGTGCGTGCGAAGGCACGGGCGGCGGCGACGGCGGGGCGGTAGTCGAGCGTGAGCTCGTCGGCCGGGAATTGGACGGGGTTGTGACTATGAAAGAACACCCCCGCTTTGCCAAGATTCATGTCCGCTCCTCTGGTGGGGAGATTGAGTCTAAATAAAAAAGACGCTTTTGTAAAGAGAAGCGCCCGGGACTCTTGAAGAGTGCTGGGCGCATGAGGGAGACATTGGCTCGAGGTTGCCCCGAGCCCTGTAGTACACTGCACGCCGCGTTGGACTGCGTCACGCAACACTGCTGTGGTTTGACATTGGCTCCGCGCAAGCGCGAGGAGCCCGGTACTGCGCCCAGCAAAGCAACGGAACGCTGCAGTATGCTTGACGATGCAATGACATTGGTTCCGAGTCTTATCTCGGAACCCTTCACAACGCGACGGTGTGCCTGACGCGAGTGCGCAAAGCGGAGCTTTACCCAGCATCGGCTCATCTTTCGACGAGCCCCTGACGACGGCGAACACGACTTTGCAATACGCTGGAGAAGCAAAGAATGCTTAGCCGCGTGTCGGCATCGGCTCCAAGCATGCTCGGAGCCCGGTAGTGCACAAAGCTCCACGGCGCGGCGCGTAGCTATACGTAACTTCGCCAGATGAGAAGGGACATCGGCTCGCCTTGCGACAAGCCTCATACAGTGGGGGTGGCTGTGCCTGGCGGCAGGGTGCCTGGCCGCGGTGCGCGGCACATAACACATATCATCGCCTCGGAAGGCGACGCATTATTCAATCATGAACACGAATTTTCGTCAAACGTAAAGCGGAGGCCTCCAAGGGGAAGCCTCCGCACG
>CAYZRQ010000093.1:0-3139 GCA_964480895.1 uncultured Gammaproteobacteria bacterium
CGCCACACGACATCGTCGAGAATGGTGCGCAAGAGGGTGCCGCGCGGCGTCCACAACGGCAACCCGCCGCCCACAAGGTCGGAAAAGACGAAAAGATCGAGCTCAACACCGAGCTTTTTATGGTCGCGCTTCTTCGCCTCCTCGAGCATGGCAAGGTGCGTTTTAAGCTCGCCCGCCGTTGCGAATGCTGCGCCGTAAATGCGCGTAAGCATGTCGTTCTTTTCACTGCCGCGCCAGTACGCACCGGCGACCTTGGTGAGCGTAAACGCAGCCGGATCGTAGTCGGCAAGACTGTCGGCATGGCCGCCGCGGCACAGATCGACGTAATCACCGCTTGTATACAGCGTGAGCGTATCGCCGTCCGCACTGAACTCGTCGATCATCTCAAGCTTATACGGATTTTCGGCGAATACCTCGCGTGCCTCAGCCGCCGATACTTCCCTGCGATCGAAGTGTGTGAACGTCGGCAAAAGCTCGCGCATCTTCGCTTCGATCTTCGGAAGATCGTCTTCGGAGATTGGCGACGAAAACTTGAAGTCGTAATAAAATCCGTCGTCGATCGCCGGGCCAATGGTGCGTTTGGCGTCGGGATAGATGTCAAGCACGGCGGCGGCGAGCAGATGGGCAAGCGAGTGGCGAAGGTGCTCAAGTTGTTCAGGGTTCATAGCGAAATAAAAAATAACCCTTGGTAGCCCAGTCAACGCGATGCGGCCATGATAGCCGAGCGCGAGGCGGTGTCAATCCCCTATTCCCCAGCCGGCAACGGATCCTCGATGACGATGCGAATGTGGTCGGTGAGCGTCGGCACGCGCTGGAGCCAGAACGGCGTAAAACTCACGGATACGCTTTCGATGGCATCGGAGGCGTTGAGAAGCGTGAGTACTTCGTTCGCGGAACGTCCAACAAAACGATCTTTGGCAAGCGCTTGCGAGTCGACGGAGATCACGGCAACGCCCTCGAGATATACGCCGAGCGTCGCAACCGCCGTGCGTACGTCGGCGCTATCGACAGAAAGCTGCATCGCGCCTTCGTTTGACGAGAACAATGTGTAGCCGTCGGGAACCTGCGCGTTCAATTCGCTTTGCGCGTACGCTTTTACTGCATCGACGTCATAATACACGCCAGTAACCTTGAGCGTGATCGTCGCGGTAAATGACGACACCTCGGCACCAACCGCACTGTCGCTTGAGCGCGCTGTCACCTCGGTCGCGAACGACTGGCCATCAAACGCCGCATCAACTTGGCTCGCGAAGGCCTCCTTCGCTTGTGCGAGTAACGCCTCGGTGAGCGTTGCCACGGCGTCGTTAATGTCGCCCTCGGTCAGCACGCGCTTGTACGCGATGCCGCCCTTCATGGGTACGACGCTCACCGCGTAAATGTCAGCCTGAAGCGACTGCGGCAATCCGGGAATGGTGAATTGCGTGGGACCAACCTCGCCGGCAAGTCCGGGCTGGTCGGCAAGGACGATCGCTTCGATCTGTCCGCCGGCAGGAACCGTTGTCGTTGCATCGAGTCGGAACAGCACGCCTTCCTCCGACAGCAAGCGCGTGGTTGCGATAAGCGGCTGTGCGTTCGCGGTTTCGTTGATGAGTGTCACCATTCCGCCAGCCTTGGCCTCGCTCGCGGTTGCGCCTTCGCTCGGCAGCGTAAAAAGACGCGTCACCGAAAACGATTGCTCAAGTACAACGCCAGCAAGCTCGCCGTCCTCATCAGGCGCGGTCACGACGCGCACCGGAGCCGAGATGCTTACGCTCTTGGGCGTCGGCACCACGGTGATCGTCGCGCGGGATACCGAAAGGTAAAGCACGGCAACGAGCAGGAAAAACGTGACAACAACAAACACGACGGCGATGCGCTGATACACCTTGAGCGACCGCGAGAGCGGCTTTGATGCCGCGTGTTTGGCCATACGCTTGCATTATAGCATTACGTTCGCTTTTCCGCCGACTGATCCGACCTTCTCGACCACCTCGCGCGATAATTCAACCGCGTACTCGGTGCTGATCTTCCGCGCCTTCCCGCCCGAATCGACAAGGAGAAACACCTTAGCGCGGCCGGGTGAAGCGCGAAAAATATCGCGAAGACTGCCGATCATTTCGGGCGTCGGCCGCTCCGGGACGCGAATAACAAGACCCGACGAGACCTGCTGTCGCGACGTCACCGATGGCGCGGCCTCGGCCGGTGTTGCCTGCGGAGCGCCATCCTCGGGCCAGCTCCCCTGGCTCAAGGCCGCCACAACCTGGGGAACGTCGGATTCGGTGAACGCAAAAAAACCGTCGACGAGAATCGAACGCTCCTCGATGTCGCTCTCCTCGCGCTTGCGCACCGAAACCTTGCCCATGACGGCGACAAACGCGTCGGGGACAAGCTGATCGCGCACCCTGGCAAACACTTTGGGAAAAACAACACATTCCACACTCCCCGACGGATCTTCAATGCGCACGAACGCCATGGGTTCGTTTTTCTTTTTGGTAAAAATCTGCTTGACGTTGGCGATGACGCCGCACGCCTTCACGTTTGTGCCATCTTCGCCGTGCGTAACGTCAGCAGCGCGCATCACAAACGCCGACAGCGCGTCGAAAAACAGCGACGCCGGATGAAACGAGACGTACAAGCCGAGCAACTCCTTCTCCCACGCGAGCACAACGCTTCTCGCGATCGGTTCGGTCGGCCGCAACTCGATTTTTTGCAGAACGACGTCGCCACCCATGTCAAAAAGCGATGATTGGTTGCGGTCGCGCTCGTGCTGTACCTGTTTGTTGTAAAGCACAAGATTGTCGAGATTGCCAACGAGCTTCACACGATCCTCGAACCGGTCGAGCGCGCCGGATTTGATGAGCGCTTCGAGCGTCTTGCGATTGAACGCACTCGCCTTCATGCGGGAGAGCAAATCGGCGAGGTCGGCGTACGGGCCGCCAGCCTTGCGTTCGCGCACAATGACCTCGGCGATCTCGCTCCCGACGTTCTTGATTGCCTGCAATCCCCAACGTACCTTATTCGTCCCCTTCACCACCGCGAAACCCGCAAACGACTCGTTGACGTCGGGCGGCAGAACGTCAAGCCCAAGCCGCTGACACTCCTCGACTTCGATCGTGATGCGATCGATTTCGAACGGCATCTTACCGCTCCACTGGAGTCT
>CAYZRQ010000094.1:0-3138 GCA_964480895.1 uncultured Gammaproteobacteria bacterium
CGGCTTTTCGTCAACACCGAAGAACTGGCGAGTTTATGGCATTTGCCGCTGCCGTCGACCGATACGCCAAACATCCGCTGGATGCTGTCGCGCATCGCGCCGGCGCCAACGAACGTGCCGACAGAGGGGCTGCTCCTTGGGTTCAACGAGTACCGCGGGCACAAGGCCGATATCTTCATGAAGGAGGCCGACCGCAGGCGGCACATGTACATCATCGGTAAAACCGGTTCGGGTAAATCGGAGTTCATGAAGCAGCTCATCGCGCAGGATTTGCGCGCCGGCAAGGGTATCGGCGTCATCGATCCGCATGGTGAGCTTGCTGACGACGTGCTCGGGCTTGTTCCGCCGTCGCGCTACGACGACGTTGTGTACTTCAATCCGTCCGACACCGAGTACCCAATGGGGCTCAACATGCTCGAAGCGCCCGACGAGGCGATGCGCGACTTTGCCGTGCAGGAGATGATCAGTATTTTCTACATGCTGTTTCCGCCTGAGATGATCGGTCCCATGTTCGAGCACAACATGCGTAACTACATGTTGACGCTCATGGCCGATGTCGAGAAGCCTGGCACGCTCGTTGAAATTCCGCGCATGATCGCCGATGATGCATTCCAGAAAACGTGGGTCGCCAAGGTGAAGGACCCGACGGTGCGCAGTTTTTGGGAGGATGAAATGGCGAAGACGAGTGATTATCACAAGAGCGAGATGATGGGCTATCTCGTCAGTAAAGTCGGGCGCTTCGTCGAAAACGAAATGATGCGCAACATCATCGGCCAGACGAAAAGTGCATTTAATTTCCGCGAGATCATGGACAAGGGAAAAATTCTCATTGTCAATTTGTCCAAGGGAAAGACCGGCGAGGTGAATTCGGCTTTACTCGGCCTCATTCTCGTCTCCAAACTTCAGATGGCCGCGTTTTCGCGTGCCGATATGCCCGACGAGGAGCGCAAGGACTTCTACCTGTACATCGACGAATTCCAGAATTACGTCACGCCATCGATTGCGACGATTCTTTCCGAGGCGCGTAAGTACCGGCTGAACCTTGTCATGGCACACCAGTACATGAGTCAGTTGGTGAAAGACGGTAAGACGGAGGTGCGCGACGCCGTGCTCGGTAACGTCGGATCGGTGTTTTCGTCGCGCATCGGCCCCGACGACGCCGAGGTGCTCGTTAAGGTATTCGAGCCGGTGTTCAGCGCGTACGACCTCATGAACAATCCGGCGTTGACGTGGAACGCGAAGATGATTATCGACAATGCGCAAGCGAAGCCGTTTACGCTTAAGGTATTTCCGAAGGTCGAAGGCAGCCGCCATGTCGCTGACCAGCTCAAGCAGGTGTCGCGACTCATGTACGGACGCGAAAAAGCCGATGTTGAAGCCGAGATTTTCAAGCGCGCGGGGATCGGCATGCGTAAGCCGACGACCCAGCCGCCAGTGCCGACGACATTGTAGGAAGTAGAAGGTAGAAGGTAGAGTGTAGAAAGAGTCGAATTTTATATTTATGGCCGAAACCCTTTACCGCAAATACCGTCCGCAGACGTTCGCCGAGGTTGCAGAGCAGCGGCACGTTACGCGCACCGTCATGAACCAACTCGCGTCGGGAACCATGGCACATGCGTATTTATTCGCTGGGCCGCGTGGGGTTGGGAAGACGACGGTTGCGAGGCTAATCGCCAAGGCGCTCAACTGCGAGCGGCGTGCTGCAGGCGAGGCGGAACCGTGCAATGCATGCGGCGCGTGCAACGACATGACTGCGGGACGATTTTTGTCGTGCATTGAGATTGACGCGGCGTCGCAGACCGGCGTCGACAATGTGCGTGAAAATATTATTGAGAACGCGAGGTTTGCGCCGGTGCGCGGCAAATACAAGGTCTTTATCCTCGACGAAGTGCATCAATTTTCGTCGTATGCATTCAATGCACTTTTGAAGACGCTCGAAGAGCCGCCACCACACGCGATTTTTATTTTAGCAACGACGGAAACGCATAAAATTCCCGCGACCATCATGTCGCGATGCCAGCGTTTTGATTTTCATCGCGTACCGGTTACCGAGATGGTCGAGCGCCTGCGTCGGATTTCGTCCGCCGAGGGCATCACGGTCGACGACGCTGTGCTCGCAACCGTTGCACGGCTTTCCGAGGGTTGTTTGCGCGACGCCGAAAGTTTGCTTGGCCAGTTATTTGCGCTCGGCGAAACCGCCATTACGCCCGAGATCGCCTCGCTCGTGCTTCCGGCGACGAATATCGGCGTCGTGGGGGACATCGTAGCTGCGGTTGCCGCCAAGGATGTCGGCGGCGCACTTGCTATGCTCAATGCGCACGTTGAAAATGGCGGATCGGTAAAACATCTCGTTGACGAAATGCTTGAATATGCGCGCACTATGGTTTTTGCCGCATTCGGGTTTGTCGACGGGAACGCATACGACACGGCAACCGTTGAACGCCTCGCGGCGTCGGCGAAGGCGATGGGGAGCGACGATGCGCGGCGATTTTTGGACGCATTGCTCACCGCAAGGACACGCCCGAGTCTCAACGCATTTCCACAAATTCCGCTTGAAATTGCCGTTGTCGAGTGTTGTGGCACATCACATCTTGAGCATCAGATGTCGAGCGTTCCGGCACCAGCCTCTGAACCAACTCCGGTTGTTCCGTCGAAAAAATTCGACTTTGCGGCGGCACCTCCGCCTGCTGACGAGTCCCCAAAAGCGAGTACGGAGGTTCGTTTGGGGTTCCGTCTTGAAGATCTGCAGGACAAATGGGAGCGGTGTTGCGCAATTGTCGCGGAGAAAAATGTCGCACTGCCGCTCATTCTGCGCGACGTGAAGCCGACGGCAATTGAGGGCGAGACCGTGGTTATTACGTGTCCGTACGAGTTTCATGCCGACGCGCTTGGCGAGCTCAAAAATCGGCGCCTCGTCGAAGACGCCATCGAGCGCGTGATGATGGGGAAGGCGGCGGTGCGGATGATTTGCAGTAATCCGAAAGAAGCCAAGACTGCGGTTGACGACTTCATCTCGGCCCTCGGCGGGTCAGTTGCATGAAAGCCGTTGAGGCGGTATAGTGCCGCCGCTTTGTACTATTCCGGGATCGTCTAACGGCAGGACAGCGGACTCTGAATCCGTCAATCGTGGTTCGAATC
>CAYZRQ010000095.1:0-3082 GCA_964480895.1 uncultured Gammaproteobacteria bacterium
CAAGTACGACGCGATCGGCTTTTCCGCGAACGCAGGGCCGGCGATGTCGAGGTGTGTCCATGGCACGTCGCCAACAAATTCGCGCAGAAACAAACCGGCCGTGAGCGAACCGCCGTAGCGCGTCGATGGAATGTTGCGCAAGTCGGCGACGTCGCTGTCGATAAGCGTTCGGTAGCGTTTCTCAAGCGGCATCTCCCACATCTTCTCGCCGGCGCGGCGCGACGCGGCAAGCACGCCCGCCGACAATTCGGCGTTACTGCCCATGAGGCCGGTAATCTCTTCGCCAAGCCCGACAAGACACGCGCCGGTAAGCGTCGCAAGGTCGACGATAGCCGTGGGTTTGAGTTTGACGGCGTACGTGAGCGCGTCGGCAAGCGTCAGGCGTCCTTCGGCGTCGGTATTCGCAATCTCGATCGTCTTGCCATTGCTCGCCTTCACGATATCGCCCGGGCGGATCGCTTTGCCCGACGGCATGTTTTCCGTTGCGGCGATAATACCGTGCACTTCAACGCGCGGCCGCAACGCCGGCAAGCACGCGAACAGCCCGATAACCGCAGCCGCACCCGCCATGTCGCACTTCATCGTCATCATCGCGTCGGCCGGCTTCAGGCTTAACCCGCCCGAATCGAATGTAACGCCTTTGCCGACAACGGCAACGACCTTGCGCGTCGGCCGCAACGGCTTATACGTCATGTGGATGAACTTCGGCGGATTGTCGGCGCCCTGCGCCACCGCGAGGTACGCACCCATGCCGAGCTTCGCGCACTGTTCGCGATCAAGAATTTTGATGCGAATTTCCTTGCCGCCAGCCTTTGCCACGCGCTCGGCCGCCTCCGCCAGAGCCTCGGGCGTCATCGACTGCGCGGGCATGTTGACGAGATCGCGGGCGATGGTGACGCCGGACGCGACGGCAAGGCCGCGTTCGATGCCTTTGCGAGCGCGCACGATGTCCCGACCGTGGCAGAGCACAATCGTGAACGACGCGATACGCTTGTTCGGTTCGGGTTTCTTGAACGCGTCAAAGACGTAATCGGCAAGCACGGCAGCAACGGCAGTCGCCTCGCATGCGGCGCGCACATCAAAACCATCTGTTCCCTCGCCCGGCACAGCAACAGCTACGGATTTCGCACCAAGGCGCTTAGCGGCAGCGATAGCGGTTCCCGTCCACTCACGCGCGGCTTCAAGCGTAAAATCGGCCTTTGCCCCAAGCCCGACGACGACTGCGGCGGCGTACGGCAACGGTACAGTGGCCGGAAACACCGCCGTTTGCCCTGCCTCACCCTTAAATCCGCTCATGCCGAACGATTTTTTTGCGATTGCACGGATGTTTTCGGGTAGTACCTCGGCGAAATGCTCGCGGTCGTCGCTCCATGCGGGCACGATGACGACGTCGGCGGTAGTCGAAAGCAACTCCTCGCGAATGGCGGTTATCTGCATAGTGGTACTGTTTTCTCCGTTTCCCGATGTTTCGTCAAGCAGCTATACACAATTTGACGTAGCCTTCGCCATCAGGCATACTCACGAACACCTTTATCTATGCCAAGCCGACATCATCTTTCGCGCAAGAGCCAAAATGCCGCATTCGCCGTCAAACGCGTAGCCGGCATCGCCAAGCGCCGCAAGCAAAAAGCGATTCGTCTCGCGAAAAACGAAAAAAAGGGCTAAGCCCTTTTTTCGTTATGCACATGTCCCTGGGCAGTCGCCTATTTCCAGAGCTTTCGCGCCCAACCCCAAAGGACAGTCATCAACAGCACCGAGTTCACCGTCCACACCGTTACCCAGAGCCACGCAAGGAATGAGAACGAACCGCCGGAGCTCATCATCGTCAACATCGTCGTGCCGTCAAAGCCCATCATAGATGACGCGTAAAAAATTGTTGCCACTATGATAGCACGCTTCCATGTGCCTTGCTCTAGAACAGGTCGTCGATTTCGTCGGTTGCCGCGCGTTCGCGGCCGGGATCGTAGTCGCCGGGCTCGTCGATAGCATCACCAACGAGGTAATGCCCGAAGTACGTGTCAGGCAGCACGCGCATGTACCACGGCCAGTACGAACCGTAATCGGACTGCGCAAGCCACGCGGTGACGTAGTGGCGCAGCACGTTCGGGCGTGCAATCGCGTAAACGGCATCATCGCTCGCGAATTTGAGGAGTGTCGTGCCCGGGCGATACGTAACGTTATCGCCGAGCGTGAGTGCGGCGAGCGTCGATGCACTGACCGTCTTAATACCGCCCCACGACGTAAACCATGAGAAGTAGATGCTTTCTGTGGGAATAAGGTGACGTAGACCATCGTCGGCCACGTAATACACGGCGTGGCATGTGTCAGCCGCCGTGGCATTCGCGCCGCACGCGAGCTTCACGCGGTCGCCGTGCGATGCGCTCGGGGTGGGAACCGTGATCGGCGGAAGCGACGCGATGCGAAGCGTCTGCCAGTTCGAGGTGGTTGTGTTGGCGTCGGTGTCGTCGCACACGGCGCGAGCGCGATAATCGCCCGCGTTTGCAAAGGTGAATGTTTGGACGAAATCGCCGCCCGATTTGGCGGTCATGCTTTTCTTCGTTGTGCTGTTCGCGGCCGCGCCGTCAACTTCAAGACTGCAGCCGTCAAGGCGCGTGTACGCTTCGTCGGGCCGCGCCGTTACCGAGAACGTCGCTGTTTGACCGTTGACGGTTGACGAGAGGCGCGACACCGTCGGCCCTTGCGTGTCGATTTCGTAGGTTATCGAGGAGGCCAAAGTATTCGCACCTGACGTAACCTTGGCACGCACAGAAAACGTGTACCACCCGTCGCCTTGTGTTCCCTGCGTGTAGCTCGTCACCCGCCCGATGTTGACGTAACCGCCACCGTTCAGATCGACCTCGTATGCCGTGGCGCCGGAAACTGCACTCCACGTGAACGTCGGCGTGGTGTCATTCGTAAATCGTCCGCCCGCGATCGTGAGATTTTCCGGAGCCGTGTGCGAGGCAAGTGCTGCGAGCGGAAGCGCGAGGAATAGCGCGAGGCAAAGACCAGCGAAGCGCACGGTGTTGCTTGAACTCGGGACAGGGGATGTGTTGCGTAGGGAGGCGCTTGAGCACAGCCG
>CAYZRQ010000096.1:0-2966 GCA_964480895.1 uncultured Gammaproteobacteria bacterium
CGCTTGAAAATGCGTTCGATGTTTGTGTCGACCGGTGCGGCGTCGGCATGACGAAATGCAAATGCGGCAACGGCGTTCGCTGTGTACAGTCCGATGCCGGGCAGTTCGAGCATGTCGCGTGGATGTTTTGGCAGTCCTCCGCGTTCAATGACCGCCTTCGCCAAACGATGCAAGTTCATCGCGCGCCGGTTGTAACCGAGCCCGTGCCAATCGCGGATGACGTCAGCTTGCTTTGCGCCGGCGAGATGCTTCCACGTCGGAAAACGCTTGAGAAATGCCCGCCACTTGGGAATGACGCGATCAACCTGCGTTTGCTGTAACATGATTTCGGACACGAGGATTGCGTAGGGGTCGTCAACCTTGCGCCACGGCAAATCACGGCCGTTCTTGGCGAACCATGCGAAAACAAGGCTGTGCATCTTTGCGATTTTGGCTTTGCGCGTCATACTGCGTCCATGACAAAGACTATCACGCCCGAAGCCTTGGCTGCCACGATTGTCGTCGGCGTGTTTGTGCTCCTCATCGGGTTGCGTTTTGACGCACGCTGGGCAGGTGGCGAAGGCTACAAGCGACAAGCAATTTTTCTCGCCGTAGAAACAGTGACGCCGAGCGGCGAGCCGGCCAACACCGGGATCATCGAGGCGAACCGCGCCAACGTCCTCCAAACAACATCATTCATGCGCCAGTTCAAAACGTACGGCTACAGCTATCCGTGCAGCATTTGGCTCGATCGCGACACGACCGTCACCATCGGGAACGCAAAGGAAGGTGAAACAACATTTGCGCTCGAGAGCGGCCGCATCCTTGTTGATTGCGAAGCAAGCGTAACCGCACGCGAAGCAAGCATCACGTTCGCCGGCGTTGCGACGTTCGTGAATTACGGCTGGCTGCATCAGCTCGATGCGAGGCTCATCGAGGGCGGTGGCGAGATTCACCACGGCGACGAAACGCTCCCGTTCCTCGCGTCGATTGCCGTGTCAATGGATACCATCGACGCGTTGGCGCCGATCAAGGAAGGCGGCGCTTTCGCGCTCGACGCGCCCACGGTTACGGCGTTTTACGCGTGGGTGCTGACTGATGAATAACGTACTCGCCATCCCGATGATCCGGATGATGCCGTGGGGTCTCGAACAGCATCACGATCGCCAGCTACAGGATCCCTCACATTTGTTCGGGATGGAAAATAAAGCGAGACACCGAACCGCGGCAAACCATTCACCATCCCGAGGCTCCGAAGGATGCCGAGGGATCTCGGGCCGCATCAGGACTGGAGCGCGATCATCTCGTCAAAAAGGTCCCGCCACCACGGATTACTCCCGTTGATGAGATCGACTTTCTTACGACGAGACCATGATTGGGACACCCAAATAAATTACAGGGAGTTACTTTTGGAGGCAGGCGTCAACTCAACCACTTGGTTCTCACGAGGGATTTCAACTGCAATACCGAGTTCCTTACGCAAGTGTTTCGCGAATGTTTCCTTCACCGGGTTCTCGCCATGCACTAAAAACACTTTCGGCAGCACGCCGTCCTCGGGCTTGAGCCAGCGCGTAAGTTTTGCTTGGTCGCCGTGCGCGGAAAACGCTTCGATTTTTTCAACGCTCGCGCGCACGGTAATCTCTTCTTTATAGATCGTCGCCGTTGTTGCGCCTTCCTCGATCTTGCGCCCGAGCGTTCCCGGCGCTTGAAATCCGACGATAAGCACACCGCATCGCGAATCGCCGAGGTAGCGTTTGAGATGATGCAGCACGCGCCCGCCGGTCATCATGCCGTTTCCCGCAATGATGATTTTCGGCCTACGATCGCTGTTGATCTTCTTTGACTCATCAGCCGAGAGCGTTTCGCGCAAGCTCGGGAACGTAAAAAAATCGCGATCCGGTGAGGCGGCGGGATGGTCGAATTGCAAGTACTCGCGAAAATGACGGTAAAGCTCAGTTGCACGAATGGCGAGCGGACTATCGAGGTAGATCGGCACGGCGGGGATACGTTTGGTGACGAGAAGCTGGTCAATCTCGTAAAGGATTTCTTGCGTGCGCTCGACCGAGAACGCTGGAATGACAAGTGTCCCCTTTCGCTCGACGATCTTGGTAACGAATGACGCAAGCCGATCGGCTCGGATGTGCGTCGGTTCGTGCACCTTGTCGCCGTACGTCGACTCGCACACCACGACATCAGCACGGTGCAGAGCATCGGTATCCGGCAAGATCGGCACGTCATCGTTGCCGATGTCGCCGCTAAACACAACGCGCTCACCTTCCGCGTCGAGCGAGATGTACGACGACCCCAGGATGTGCCCGGCGTCGTGGAACATGGCAGTTACACCCTCCGCGGGTTCGAATGCGTTGTGGTAGCCAATGGTTTTGACGAGAGCGAGCGCGGTCTTCACGTCGTCGGTGTCAAACGGCGCCGGATCACCGCAGCGCTCGGCGTTCTCGCGCAAGACATGCGCGGAATCGTCGAGAATGATTTCGGTAAGCGCACGTGTCGGCGGCGTCATGAAAATCGGTCCCGCAAAACCCTGTTTCGCAAGCACTGGCAAACGACCGGTATGGTCGAAGTGCGCGTGCGTCACGAGCACGGCATCAATACGGGCAGGATCAAACCCAAACGGTTCGAGATTTTTCGTGCCACACATGCGCTCACCTTGATGCATGCCGCAATCGACGAGTAACCGCTTACCCGCGGCTTCAACCAAAAAACAGCTGCCGGTCACTTCTTCGACGGCGCCATAAAACGTGAGCTTCATACGTTGTGTTACGCTGCCGCGCCTTCAATGCGCTTGGCGTACTCCGGCCAGCGCGTCTTGAGGTTCGTTTCATGCGCTTCGAGATTCTGGTCGTCGTTGAGTTCGCCGAAGTCAAGCATGTCTTCGAGCAGGCCCTCAACGAGAGACTCATAGCCCTCTTTGTCGGAAACGCCGGCCGCAAGCCCCTCCTCGACAAGGCGCTCGAAAAGTTCGTCTTCGG
>CAYZRQ010000097.1:0-2897 GCA_964480895.1 uncultured Gammaproteobacteria bacterium
CGCGAAGTCCGGGGCGACGAAGCGCCTTTTGAGGTTGGCTTGCGGCCGTCGCGACTCAACGATTTCATTGGTCAAGACGAGCTCAAAACAAACATAGGAATTTTTATCGACGCGGCTAAGGGGCGCAACGAGCCGCTCGAGCACACACTCCTCTACGGCAATCCCGGACTCGGCAAAACAACGCTGGCGCACATTATCGCGGCGGAAATGGGCGCGAATGTCCGCGTTACCAGCGGCCCAGCACTTGAACGCGTTGGCGACCTCGCCGCGATTCTCTCGAACCTTGAACACGGCGACGTCTTGTTTATCGACGAGATCCACCGCATGAACAGGACAATCGAGGAAGTCCTATATCCGGCCATGGAAGATTTTGCGCTCGACCTTATCGTCGGCAAAGGACCGACGGCACGCACGCTGCGGCTCACCCTCGAACCGTTCACTATCATCGGTGCAACCACACGCTTGTCACTCCTTTCCGCGCCGCTGCGCGATCGCTTCGGCTCAACGTTCCACCTCGATTTTTACGGCGATGCTCATATCGCAAACATCATCACACGCAGCGCGCGGATCCTTGGCATCGCCATCGATGACGCCTCGGCCGCCGTGATCGCCACACGCGCCCGCCGCACACCGCGCATCGCCAACCGCTTACTCAAACGCGTCCGCGATTACGTCCAAATCAAGCATAACGGCACTATCACGCCGGAAGGTGCGCACGCTGCACTCGATTTGCTCGCCATCGACCCGCTCGGCCTCGACAACGTCGACCGCCGCTTGCTCACAACAATCATCGACAAATTCGACGGCGGTCCGGTCGGGCTTGGGACGCTTGCCGCCGCAACGCAAGAAGAAACGGAAACAATCGAAGAAGTCTACGAACCGTACCTCCTTCAGCTTGGATTTCTCGAGCGCACGCCGCGCGGCCGGCTCGCCACGGCACGAGCATACGAGCATCTCGGCCGCAACGCGCGTCCGCCCTCGGCCAGCATGTTCTAGGTGTACAATATCAGCCGTATGGCCTTTCCGCTTTGGCTTCTCCTTGTCCCCTACGCAGGCATCACCGTCATCGCCGCCGTCCTCCTCTTTTTTAACGTCTTTCACCTTGGCCGTTACGGCGTCGCAAACGTCGGCACGCGCGCTGTCATGACGGCGTACGTTCTCGGATTCGTCGCCGTGCTTGCCGTGAGCGGCGGTTTTCTTATTGGCGTCGATTGGTCAGCACGTATCGACACCGCCGACGTTATTCCCATTGGCACGTCCTTGAATCCCTTCGGACTATGATGCATGTTGACGACATCCCGAATAAACTGCCGGACGAAGCTGTTGTTCTCTTTCTGCGCCGCCACTGGATCGACCTGTTGCGTATTTTCGCTTTTATGGCCTTCATGCTTGCCGTGCCGATCGTCCTTGGCCTCGTCCTTCAACAAACGGCCGTTTTCGATCATGCGTTCTGGGGTCCGCTGCTGCTTCTTGCCGGTTCGGGATACACGCTTATTGTCTTTACGGTTACGGTTACCGAGTTCACCGATTACTGGCTTGACACGTGGGTTGTTACCACCGAGCGCATCATGAACAACGAACAGCACGGACTGTTCAATCGGGTGACAAGCGAGCTGTTTCTCGATCAAATTCAGGACATCACCGCAGAGACGAAGGGCTTTTTGGGTACATTTTTGACGTACGGCGACGTGCTCGTCCAAACGGCGGCCGAAAAGGTACGTTTCCACTTTAAAAATATTGACAACCCCGAGATTGTCAAACAGATGATCCAGAAGCTTTCAAAAGATTGTCAGACGCGCCACACGCACGCGCACATGCACGAAGCGAACTAGTACGCGAATACCTTCCATGCCCACCGTGCGAGGGCGGCGGCGTCATCAAAACTCTCACGCCTTAGAGCGGCGCCGAGTGTAACGATGAGGAGCGAACGCGCTGATTCTGCATCGCTCATCGGGTGCATTTGTACGACGAGATTCCAGCCCGACTCGTTGAGATAGCCGGTTTTGCCGGCGGTTACGTAAAGGTCGTCGTATGCCGGGTCGTACAAAAGCCAATTCGTACTTTTGAGGTCGCGCACATACGCCGGGTCGTTGAGCGCCGCAATAACGGCGTGCGACGAGCCGGCGAATCGCTTAATGTGGTCGACGGCGAACGCCTCGTGCGCGATCGCGGCGACTTCGCGTGCCGTTGAGACATTGCCGAGTTCGATGCCGGTGGGGTCAACGAACGCGGTGTGTGCGAGGCCCATGCGCTGTGCCTCCCCATTCATCGCGGCAACAAATTCGCCCTTTGTCATTCCGGTTGACCGTGCCAGTGCATTCGCCGCATTGTTCGCGGAGCCGACAAGCGCAGCCGCGAGAACATCGCGCGTGGTGAAACGTGTACCATCGTCGACCCAGAGCTTTGCTCCGCCCACGTCGTCGATCGTGTTCACTGTACTCGCGCCGCCAACGTCGATGCCGTTGTCGATCGCTACCTTCGCGGTGATAAGTTTCGTGATGGAAGCGATCGGCCACGAACGCTCGGCGCCTGACGCTGCAAGAATGACACCGCTCGCATCGTCGACAACGAGAAAAATCGGCGACGAAAGCTCGGGTGGCGCAAACGACGCAGCCAAAGCGGGCGGCGCAACTTTCGGCGCGTAGGTGGCAAGCTCGGCGTACTCGCGCCAACCGTACTGCAGCGCCCAATCCTCGAGATTCATGAGAAAACCGGCGCTTGCGCCAATGGGCTTGCCGACTGTGTCAAACGCAGCGCGAAGGTCGGCGCGGCTCGCATACACGCTATCAAGCGGGTCGGCAGCGGAAAACACCCGCATCGGCAGGAGCATCGTAAACGTGAGAATAATGATGTTGAGGTGTTTTGTCATAAAGGCGCAGGCGGGATGATGCGGAGGG
>CAYZRQ010000098.1:0-2894 GCA_964480895.1 uncultured Gammaproteobacteria bacterium
TGCGCAACGCACTAATGCGTTCTGCCGCGACGATTTTGCCGCCGACTGCCGCCTGAAGTTTGATAACGAATTGCTGTTTGGGGATACTATCCTTGAGTACATCAAGCACGCGCCGACCCACGCGCTCGGCTTCGTCGCGATAGACAATCATCGCGAACGCGTCGACCGGTTCTTCCGCGACGAGAATGTCGAGTTTGACGACATCGGCGTCGCGGTAGGCAACGACGTCGTAGCTCATGGACGCGTAGCCGCTCGAACACGATTTCAGTTTATCGTTAAAGTCGACGATGATCGCGGAAAGCGGCAATTCATAGTGAAGCATCGCGCGGCCTTCGGAAAGGTATTCGGTTGTCAGATAGATGCCGTGACGCTCCTGCGCGAGCGACATGATGTTGCCGATGTAGTCAGCCGGCGTGATGATGTCGACCTTCGCCCACGGCTCCTCGATGCGGTCGATAAAACTTGGGTCCGGTAAATCAAGCGCACTTTTCGTCACCTCATATTCAGGTTTGCCGCTCGCAAAAACGTGATATGCCACGCTCGGCAGCGTCACGACAAGGCCGATGGTAAATTCGCGCTGAAGCCGCTCCTTGAGAATTTCCAAGTGGAGCATGCCAAGGAATCCGCAACGGAAGCCGTAGCCGAGCGCGGGCGAATGTTCCGGTTCGTACGCGAGTGCCGCGTCATTCAACTTGAGCCGATCCATCGCATCGCGCAGTGCCGCGTACTCGTCGCCAGCCGCCGGGAAAATACCGGCAAACACCATTGGCCGCACCTCGCGGTAGCCCTCAAGCGGCTTGGCTCCAGTGCCGACCGTTATCGTATCGCCGACGCGACAGGCGCGGATATCTTTGAGTCCGGTGACGATGTAGCCGATCTGTCCGGTCTCGAGCGCGTCGAGAGGCGAGAACTTCGGCGTGAGCGCGCCGATCTCGAGGACGTCGCCCTCGGCTTGCGTCATCATCATCGTGAGCTTATCGCGTTTGCGGAATGCGCCGTCAACAACGCGAACATAGGCAACGACACCTTTGTAGTCGTCGTATGCCGAGTCGAAAATAAGTGCGCGCGGAGGCGCGGTTTCGTCACCTTTTGGCGACGGAATACGCTCAACAATGCGATCGAGAAGCTCGGGAACGCCCTCGCCCGTCTTGCCCGAAACCGCGAGAATGCCTTCGCGCTTGCACCCGATAAGCTTCATCAGCTCCTCCGCACGTCTGGGAACGTCGGCGGCCGGAAGGTCGATTTTATTGAGGACGGGAATGATCTCGAGATCTTCTTCAAGCGCGAGATACAGGTTCGCAATCGTTTGCGCTTGCACACCTTGTGTTGCGTCGACAAGTAACACCGCGCCGTCAACAGCCGCAAGCGAACGCGACACTTCATAATTGAAGTCAATGTGCCCGGGCGTGTCGATGAGGTTGAGCGTCGTCCCCTTCCACACCATGCGCGCCGGTGCCAGTTTGATGGTGATGCCGCGTTCGCGCTCGATGTCCATGCTGTCGAGCACTTGCTCCTTCATGTGCCGTTTATCAACGGTTCCCGTAACCTCAAGCAACCGATCCGACAGCGTGGATTTGCCGTGGTCGATATGCGCAATGATGCAAAAATTGCGAATGCGGTCTTGCGGAACCATATATCGGCACGAGTATATGCGAAAAAGACGAGAATGTCGAGCTGTTGACGAGATACTGGCTCCATCGTAGGATTGGCCGTTCGATGCATCTTCCCTGGAGGCACCATGACTACGGACGCGAAGAAGAATACGGTCGTCAGCAATTTCCCGAGCGACGAGGAACTCGAAAACATCGTCGAACGCATCCGCATTTGCTTGCGGCCGCTTGCGGAGCGGGATCGCTCGCTGGATCTGAACCCGGATGAGGCTGAACGCAAGCGTCTTTGGCGGGACATCGAAATTCTGCTCGCTGGCTTCAATGCCATGCACAACATCAAGTTGTGGGCTCCACAGCTTCGCGCCGCGATCAACTTCGTGAACCGCTCGGAGGATGCGTGACCCGTCGCCACTACCACCAGCCCGTCGTGCTCACGCTCGAGGAAACCGACCGGCGAAAAATCACCGATCGGCTCAAGATCCCCCTGCTTGCCGTCGCCATCGCGTTCAACGAAAGACGTCTGAGGCTCTGGCTCGAACGACAAGAGCTTGTCGAGGCGTGGCAGTTCATCGAACTTCCACCCAGGGCGCTCATGGCACGCTCGGATCAATGCGGCAGAAAAAAGATCGACGAAATCAACGCCGTGCTCCTACGCCTTGAGCTGCCGCCTGTCGGCGTCCAATTCAGCGATGAGCTTGTCAAGCGTCGGCTCGGCCGGCGGAACGAGTATCACCTCTACGAAGATCGTCTTGCGGAGCATGCGGGTAATCCGAAGCTCCGATCGCTCTATAGAAGTATGGACGAAAGGGCGCTGATCTCGATGATGCGCCGCGAACAGGATAACTATCTCCTCGAGTGGTCTGCTGTCATGAACAGCGACGGCCGAGCGAGATACGGCAGGCTCATCGCGATCGATAGAACGATCCGCCAAATCGTCCAAACCTACTTCACTACGTTCGTGGCAACGCCGACCTGCTAGAAGACGTGACCCCGCTCGGCAGAGAGCGGGGTCGATTTTTATTACGCAATCACACCGCTACCGACAAGCTCGTCGCCGTCATAAAATGCGATATATTGTCCAGGTGCAACAGCCCGCTGGGGTTCGTCGAATGTGACGTTTCCCGACGCGTCAAGCGTGCACGAGGCAAGCGGCTGACGATAACGAATGCGCGCTAGGATTTTCTCGCCGTAATATTTTTCACGATTGCCGTCGATTGTTTCTGTGAGATTTGTTGCGCACAATGATGATCGGTAAAGCGCCGGGTCTTCGTCACCAACCGCAAC
>CAYZRQ010000099.1:0-2876 GCA_964480895.1 uncultured Gammaproteobacteria bacterium
GTTGATCGCACGGCCAGCGCACCGGAAAACGACACAACCGCCGATGCCGCCACGCCGCCCGACGACGCTACGGCTGCCGAAACCGAGTAATTATGCGCGTGCCTTCTTGGATCACCTGGGCATTCCTCGTCGTGAGCTTTTTGGGATTTGTTGACGCCGCCTACCTCACGATCAATCACTACACCGACATCGTTTTGCCGTGCACGATCATCTCGGGATGCGAAAGCGTTACGTCAAGCTCGTACGCCGTAGCCTTTGGCGTTCCCGTGGCGCTTTGGGGCGCGGTGTATTACCTCGCTATCTTTTTCGGTGCGGTCACGTACCGCGAAACGCAAAACGCCCGCCTTCTCAAAGGCATGGCGCTTATGACGACGCTCGGGCTCCTGGCGTCGGCGTGGTTCATTTTTGTGCAGGTCGCCATTCTCAAAGCCATCTGTCAATACTGCATGCTCTCGGCGGCGACATCGACGACGCTCTTTATCGTCGGCATGCTGACGTTACGAACGCTCAAAACTTCCGGCCTTTCCCCGTTACCACGCGAAGCGCCTTCGGCACAATCCTAAAAATAAAATCCTTGCCTTGCAGTGCGTCGCCGTCCACCCGCACTTCAACGACCGCGTCGCAGGCGACCGTGATCTCGTCAAACGGAACAATACTCACATGCGGCTTCCCGCCGAAGAGCGAAAATTTTGAAGTACGAATAATCAGCGACAATCGCGCGTCGACCGGGCTTTGCACGCCCGCGTCGTCGGGTTCGGCCATATTGCGCACTTCGATCGCGGAGGTTTTGAGCGGCGTTATCGTGAAACCCTTCGGGCTCTTTACCACGGCACTCACCTCGCCCATGGCGACCGCTTGCACGAACCGCCTACCGTTCACCTCACCTGCATCAAGCTCCTCGACGATGCGCGCCGACAGCACATCGCACGCGAGGATGCCCAGCGGCATGCCAAGGAGCCCCGCGAGCACGCCTTGCGGCCCCACGGGGAGCAGTGCGACAACGGTGCGCGTGTCGCCGACCGCGTCGAGCGCGCGGCGAAGCGTTCGGTCGCTGCCCACGGCAACGATCGTTGTTGCGCCATTGCGAATTTCGTCGCGAATAAGCTCCTTCGCATCGCGAAACAGCGCAAGACGCGCGATCTTGCCGGCAATCCCCAAGTCCGTTAGCCGAGTTTCTATGAGCGACAAGTCCCGCTCGTACCGACGGTCCTGAAGGTACTCATCGTAAACATAGCAGTACACAAATCTATTCGGTCTCTTCCGGTTCATCGTCGCCGCTGTGTACCGGGCGTTCCGTGGCGCCGCCCATAGCCACGCGTCCGTTCACTTGCGCGCCCGGGCCGACCGCAAGCACTTCAGTCGTTACGTCGCCGGTTAATTTGGACGACGGAAACAGCTCGAGTTTGCCGTGGATGATGACGTTACCGCGAACCTCACCCGAAATCACCGCATTCTGCGCCTCGACGTTCGCCTCGACAACCGCATTTTCACCGATGCGCAGGTCGCCCGCGGTACGCACGCTGCCGTGTACCTCACCTTCAATCACCAAGTCGCCTTCCGCCGCCATTTCGCCTTCAAGCCGTACGCCCAAGGCAATGATCGTCTCACCACCGCTTCCTTTTGACATAGCATTACATTAGTTGCACAAGCCTACCCGGTTTTACATCGTTTTGACAATGGAAATATTGAGGATATCCATGGCGTTCACAAGCACCTGTCGCACGGCGTACCCGAGCGCAAGCCGCGCCGCCACCGCCTCGTGCTCGCCGTCCAAGATGCGAACCTCGGCGTAATAGCTCGCAAACGCCGCGGAAAGCTCGAACGCGTACTGCGCAACAACCGACGGACGCAGATGTGCGCCGGAGAGCGCGATGACGTCCGGGTAGTCTGCGAGCAGCTTGACGAGTTCCATCTCACGCGGGTGGCGCAACGCCGCGCCGGAGGCGTCGGGCTTCACGTCGGCCTTTTCTTCGAGCCGGTAAATGCGAGCGATCGTGTAGAGCACCGACGGCCCGGTGAATCCCTCGGCTGCCATCGCCTCGTGCATATCAAAGACGAGCACTTTGTCCGGGTCGTGGCGGAGCATGACAAACTTGAGCGCGGCCATCGCGAGCGCTTTGGCCGTCGTTTTCACCTGCTTCTCCGACCAGTCGGGATGCCGCAGTTTCGTCGACGCAAGCAGCTCCGCGATCATGGCGTCGCGCAAGTCGGAATAGCGCACAATGTTGCCTTTGCGCGAACTCATCGCGCCTTCGGGCAACGTTACCATTTCGTAGCCGAGGTGCGTGATCTCGCGCGGGAATCCCATGCGCTTGAGCGTCGCGGCAAGCTGCTTCATGGCGAGCGACTGGCGCGCGTCAACAACGTAAATCGAGCGGTCGGCGTGGTAGTCGGCCTCTTTGTGGTACGCGAGCGCGAGGTCTTTGGCATTGTAGAGCAACGTGCCGTCAGACTTGCGAAGCAGATTCGCACCAAGCTTTTCGTCCTCCAAGTCGACGATCGTCGCGCCTTCGCTCATCTTCGCAATGCCGTCGGTCAAGAGTTTGTTGACGATTTCGTGCGTTTCGCCAATGAGTTCATTTTCGAGATAAATTTTGTCGAGCGTCAACCCCAACTCGTCGAATACCGCTTTCAAGTTGTCCATCGACCATTTGTGCGTGGTCTTCCAAAGCGTTACCCACTCGCCCTCGCCGCTTTCGAGCTGATTTTGAATCTCCGAAACCTCGTCCTTCTTTGTCGGGTCTTCTTCGATCGCCCGCGTTGCTTCGGTGTAGACGCGACCCAAAAAATTCAGTCGTTCGCCTTCTGCCGGCTCTTCGTTCGGATGCAAATGCTTGAGCCCCCACAAACACTTCGCGACGTTGCTGCCGAGATCG
>CAYZRQ010000100.1:0-2864 GCA_964480895.1 uncultured Gammaproteobacteria bacterium
TGGAACGACCTTCGGTATCTGCCGGAGCTGTTCGCGTCGCTGCATGCGCAGACCTACGGCGATATGACGGTGCGCGTGCTCGACAACGGCAGCACCGACGGCACGGTCGCGTACATCATGGAGCACGAACCGCGCTGGCTCGCGGTGCGCAACACGAAGAATCAGGGCTTCGCTGGCGGACACAACCAGCTCGTACGGATCGCACTCGAACGCTGGCGCGGCAACCTGAACGATCACGCCATCCTTCTCGTCAACGCCGACATGATTTTGCACCCGCGGCTCATCGAAGAGCTTGTGACAACGCTTCGCGACCATCCCGACATCGACGCGGTTCAGCCGAAACTCTTGCGCGCGTTCGCCGACCGCGGCGAGAGCGACGTCGATGCCATCCGTTCCGACATCCTTGACTCGACCGGCATGGCGGTCGGGCGTGGTTGGCGTATGGCCGACCGCGGCGCAGGCGAAATGGATCGCGGGCAGTACGATGCCGCGATCGACATTTTTGCACCCACCGGCACCATGATGCTCGTTCGCGCAAGGGCGCTTGCCGATGTGCTCGTGGACGGCGACATGTTCGACGCCGACTTTTTTTCGTATCGCGAAGACTGCGACTTCGCACTCCGTTTCCGCCGCGCCGGCCATCGTTCGCGTTTCGTCCCGACCGCCAAGGCGCATCATTTTCGCGGCATGTACGGCGAAGAGAAGCGCGGCATTTGGCGTCGGCTCGTCGATCGTCGTCAGCAGCGCCCGTTTTTTGCGGCATTGTCGACGAGAAATCAGCTGTTCGTGCTGTTGAAAAATTTGACGCTCATCGACGCGCTGCGCAGCCTACCGTGGATACTTGTCGGCGAAGGCGGTCGCGTGCTTTACGGCCTCCTGTTCGAGTCGGCGACGCGCAAGACGCTTTTCACGGCGCCGCTCCTCCTTCTCGCGATGCTGCGCCGACGCTCAAAGACGCTCGCACTCGCTCGCGTCCCGTCGCGCGAGTTGTGGCGTTACATGCGCGTTCGTCGAACGTTAAACGTCGAACGTTGAACGGTATGGATCTCTCCATCATCATCGTCCATACGTTCGAGCATCGGCTCGTCCGCCAGACGCTCCGCGGCATTCGCCGCGCGGCGCCGCGTTTGGCGTACGAGGTCATTGTTGTCGATAACAATCCGGCCGCGGGTATGCGCGCAACGCTTGAGCGGGAATTTCCCGAGGTGCGCTACGCGGCGATGGACCGCAACCGTGGCTTCGGCGCGGCAATGAACGCCGGCATCGCCATTGCGCGCGGCACCTACGTGCTCGTGTTCAACCCCGACATCGTTGTCAGCCCCGGTTCGCTTGAAGCGTTGCACGCATTTATGGAAGCGCATCCCGATGTCGGCATCGTCGGCCCCAAACTCTTGAATCCCGACGGCACGCTGCAGTATTCCTGCAACCGCTACCACGAGCTCATGATTCCCGTCTATCGCCGCACGCCGCTCGGCAGTCTCGCGTTCGCACAACGTGCCATCGATCGCTTTCTCATGAAGGACGACTCGCACGTTTCCACGATCGACGTTGATTGGCTTATGGGCAGTTCGCTGTTCACGCGTCGCGCCGCGCTCACCGATGCCGGTGTGTTTGACGACGGCTTTTTCATGTATTTCGAAGACACCGATTTGTGCCGTCGATTTTGGGAACGCGGTTGGCGCGTCGTCTATCACCCGAAGGTGAGCATGGTACACTACCATCGTCGCGCATCGAACGATGGAACGCTTTGGTCGCAGCTGCGTTCGCCGCTCACATGGCAGCATATTCGTAGTGCGATTCGTTTTTTCAGAAAGTACGCAGGTAAACAGAACCCGCGTGAACAATTTTCTTCATCACCACGAGCTGCCGACCGAGACGCACGGGACGCCGCATCATCATGAACCGGTGCATCGGGGTAAGCAGCCGCGCGGCAAGCGACGGCTGTTCTTTGCGTTTGCTGCTGCGCTCGCGCTTGCGGCGACTGTGTACGTCGGCGTCGGGTTGACGCGACTTATGGAGGGTGCGCTTGCGGGGCGCGAGGCGCTCACGTCGGCCGAGGCGGCGGTGCGGGACGGCGACATTGCGCTGGCGCTTTCGGCGCTCGGCAACGCGGGGAGTGCCATCAACCGCGCGCAGTCTGGAGCCAAGATGCTTGCATCTGTGCGCTATCTCCCTTGGGTCGGCGAGCGCTACGCGGCTGGCGTTGCCGTGCTTGATGCGGTCGACAAAACGGTTGACGTGTTGCTTGGTGCCATCGGTATCGTCAACGATCTTCGCGGAACGATGGCGTCTGCCGAGTCGCTGCTTGGCTGGCGCGACGTCGCCGGTGAAGGCGCGTCGTTTTCGTCGCTGCCGGCGGAAATAAAGGCGCAGATTTTCCGTGAGCTTGTGTCATCGCTTCCGGAATTGCGTCGCATGCAAACGAAACTTGACTTAGCGCAGGACGACTTGGCGGATTTCCACGCTTCGGCAGTCGCTGATACATTTTCGAGCATCGTTGCGCCGTTCGAGTCGACGCTGAATCAGCTCAAAAAAGGCGTTGACATGCTTGTGCCGTTCGCGGCGATCATGTCGGAGTTCGGCGGGCTTGAGGGCGACCGGCAATTTCTCCTCATGTTCATGAACGACACCGAGCTGCGCCCGAGTGGAGGATTCTTGGGTACGTACGGACTCATGATCGTGCGCGACGGTGACATCAAAAGCATTACGACCGGCGACACATATCACGTCGACGAACTCGTCATCGGCCACGATGATTACGCGGTTGCATCGCCCGAACCGATCGCGACGTACCTCGAGCAGCCGGTGTGGTTTTTCCGCGATGCCACGTGGTCACCGGATTTTGAGGAAGCGGCGCGTACCAC
>CAYZRQ010000101.1:0-2770 GCA_964480895.1 uncultured Gammaproteobacteria bacterium
TCCTGACCCTTCGGCCTACGGCCCGCTAAGCGGGCCTTCGCCTCAGGGTAGTGAAAGAAATTGTTGTCTCAATGACCTCGATTACAAGGTTGATTCATCCGAAACAGCCTCTTTGCGCTTCCGCCAATTTCGTTTGGGGGACGAGCGCTTTTTGACGAGCATCGCGATCGCTTTCTCGAGCGTTACCGCTTTCGGGTCATCGCCCTTTGGAACCGTCACATTCGTTTTGCCGTCAGTGACATACGGTCCGTAGCGACCATCTTTGACGAGAATCTTGCCCTTGCTTTCGGGATCAACGCCAAGCTCTGCAATCGGCGTCATCATCTTTTTCTTTTTTTCGACGCCTTCAGTGCACACAGCGATCGCGCGTTCGAGACTGATATTCGCGGGATGATCCTCGGGCGGAAGCGAAATATTCACGTCGCCGCATTTGAGGTACGGCCCGAAGCGTCCGACCGCGGCAATGATCTCGTTGCCGTTCGGGTGCGTGCCGACCGTGCGTGGCAGCGCGAGGAGCTTCATGGCGTCTTCCATGGTGAGCGTGTCCATCATCTGTTCCTTTGCAAGTGACGCGCGCCGCGGCTTCGGCTCGGCGTCGGTCACCTCACCAAGTTGCACATACGGACCGAATCGCCCGGTGCGCACAATCACTTCTTTTCCGGTTTTTTCGTCAACGCCGATTTTGCGCTCCTTCATGACCTCGGCGCGGCTCAATTCCAAACCTTGCGTGATGCGTTCGTGGAACGGTCCGTAGAACGACGTCATCACCATTTGCCAGTCATGCGTGCCTTCCGCGATCTCATCGAGTTTTTCTTCCATCTGTGCGGTAAAGTCGTAGTCGACGACTTCGGGAAAATGCTCTTTGAGCAAATCGGTGACAACCATGGCGATGTCCGACGGGAAGAGTTTTTTGTTGTCGTCGCGAAGCACGTAGCCACGATCGATGATCGTTGAAAGCGTCGGCGCGTACGTCGATGGGCGTCCGATGCCGTGTTCCTCGAGCGCCTTGATAAGCGTTGCATCGCTATAGCGCGCCAGCGGCTCGGTGAAGTGCTGATTGGGGACGATTGACGTGGCCTTGCCGACATTGTTGTCTTTCGCAAGTTTGGGTAGCAGCTTGTCTTCGGCCGCGTGCCACACCTTCATGTAGCCGTCGAACGTCACCACGCTGCCGTTTGCGCGGAACGTGTGATTGTTGCCTATGAGATCAACGCCGGTGCGGCGGATTTTTGCGCTCGGCAGCTGGCTTGCGACCGTGCGGCGCCACACGATGTCGTAGAGCTTCCATTCGCCAGCATCGAGTGTTCCCTTGAGCGATTCGGGCGTTGCGGTAACGTCGGTCGGGCGAATGGCCTCATGCGCTTCTTGCGCGCCCTTTTTCGTCGTCTTGTAATGCACAGCGCCTTTCGCATACGGTGCGCCGAAACGTTCCGCCACGAACGCTTGCGTCGCTGCGGTGAATTGGTCACTCAAGTTCATCGAGTCGGTACGCATGTACGTGATGCGACCGGTTTCGTACAGCTTCTGCGCAGTCGACATCGTCTGCTTCGCGCTCATGCCTATGCGGTTATAGGCCTCTTGCTGCAGCGTTGACGTCGTGAGTGGCGTCGGCGCTTTGCGCGACGCGTCTTTTTCTTCGATCGCTGCAACGGTAAAATCGGCGTCCTTCACGGCGTCGACGATCGCACGGGCGTCAGCGTCGGTTTTGACGTCAAGCTTGTCGATTTTTTTATCACCGATCTGTGAAAGCTTTGCTTCGAACGCCTGACCGTCCTTGGCGAACATCGCGTCAATCGTCCAATACTCGTCCTTCACAAACGCGAGGCGTTCGCGCTCGCGTTCGACGACGATCCGCACGGCGACCGATTGCACGCGTCCGGCCGAAAGCCCGCGCTGCACCTTGCGCCACAAGAGCGGCGACAATTCGTAACCAACGAGGCGGTCGAGGATGCGTCGCGTTTGTTGCGCATCGACGAGCCGCATGTCGATGGTGCGCGCATGTTCGAGCGCCGCGTCGATCGCGCGCTGCGTGATTTCGTGGAATGTGATGCGCTTCGCCGTTTTCTCGTCAAGCCCGAGCACGCTTGCGATGTGCCACGCGATCGCCTCGCCTTCGCGGTCTTCGTCGGTTGCGAGGTAAATGTCATCGGCCGACTTTGCTGCGTCTTTCAGCGCTTTGACGCGCGCTTTTTTGTCGGCGGGGACTTCGTATGTCGGCGCAAAGCCGTGGTCGATGTCAACACCCATCTTGCGCTTCGGCAGATCGCGAATGTGGCCGAACGACGAAAGGACGTTGTAATCGCGGCCTAAAAATTTGCCGATGGTTTTGGCCTTGGTTGGCGACTCAACGATTAATAATTTTGTCATATCGACGATGACGATAATGTCGCGCGGCGTTCCCGTCAAGTTAACGCGAATCGTTTTCCGCCGATATCGGTTACGCGTCCTTCGAGTTCGAGCATGGCAACGAGCGCCGCGGTTTCGGTGATCGATTGCGCGAGATGAGTGGCAATGTCGTCAAGGAGCCGCGGCTCGTTTTCGAGCACGCGAAGCAAGCGTTGTGCGCGCGGATCAGGGTGTTCGGTGCTTGGCGTGTGCGGCGCGGCTGACGAAGGCGCGGAAACACCGAGCACGTCCAAAATATCCTCGGCGCATGTTGCAACATGTGCGCCTTCGCGGATGAGGCGGTTTGTACCAGCGGAGACGTTTGATGTGATGGGCCCGGGCACGGCGATAACCTCGCGATTTTGGTCGACGGCAGAGCGCGCGG
>CAYZRQ010000102.1:0-213 GCA_964480895.1 uncultured Gammaproteobacteria bacterium
GTTGGCGCTGTGCTGTTCGCGTTCACGCTCGGCAAGCACGCAATGGTGCCGCTCCTTACCGCGCTTGGCATGAGCGGCGTTGTCGCGACGCTCGTGCCGTTTGTCGACCGCGTGCCATATCTTGCGAATTTCGCGCCGCACGAAGAGCGCGTGATCGGATTTTTCATCGTCTCGGCGGTCGCGTTTTTGGTCTTTCGTAAAAATCGTTTTTTT
>CAYZRQ010000102.1:223-2766 GCA_964480895.1 uncultured Gammaproteobacteria bacterium
CGTGCGTGGTGCCGAGCGGATGGGAACAGATTGTGCTTGGCATAATTTTTGGCGGGTTCACGCTCGCGATTATCGGGTCGTTTCTTCCCGCTGACGTCGCTGCGTCGATGACGCCCAATGTGCGTATCGTTTTCGTCGACGAACTTGCGCGTGCGATGTGGCTTGTTTCGCCGCTTGCCGCGTTGACGGTGTTGCGCGGCGGCGTTGATTGACGAAAGACGCTGCTCCTGATACGATCAGGCGCCGGTACGCCACCGGAAGGAGGAACTTTGCATCACTCGGAAGAAAGAGTGCCTCGGAGCTTTCAACTCGACGTCCACGTGGTTCACCGCCTCGCGGAAGATGCGTCCGCGCTTGCGGGCAGCCGCTTCGCGTTCACGCCGCGGGAAGCGTCGGTGAAGCTCGTGGGACAACTGGGAAGCGTGCGACATCAGCTCGATGGACCGGAAGGCCGCGAGTACGTGCTCGACGTTGGTGTCGAGGACGTTGACGGTTGCCACATGATGGGTATCGCCGTTGGCATCGTTCATGCGGGCGATGTGACCTCGGTGCGCGCGACCATGCTGCGATGGGAAGACGGCGTGCTCATGCGCATCCTCGGCACGCTCTACACGGTTGACGTGAAGAGCGGCAATGCGTCGATGCCTTCGCAGGGACGCGCGCAGGAGTTGCGCGAGTTTTGGGACGAGGTGCGACGCGTTTGCGGTCGTCGACCGTGGTACACGGCACAATTCACCAACGCGCCGATCGAGCTCATCGGCGAATCCGTGCGCTTCGGCGATGCGGATGAGGCTCTCGAATTCGGTGAGATCATTGCACTCTCGTGCCGCACCGAGTCGTCGGTCAGCCATTGGCTGCGCGCCGATGCCGACGGCCGCGTGGTCGAGGTTTTGCGGGACATCTTCGGTTGGTACCGCAGCACGAAGGACGGCAAGGTCGACATGATCTTCTCGTACCCCAATAGCGGCGACTCGAGGGCTGTCGCCGTGTAACCCTGTCTGCTCCGCATCTTTTCGAAGGTGCGGGGCTTTTGTTTCGTCTGGAGCATTTCGTGTCTTAGTAGGAAAATCGAGAGGTGTACGAAATGTGCACCAAGGTGACAGAGAAAGCTGGACGTGCGCCTCGCGTTGTGCTAGCGTTCCTCGTCGCGAACTCACGCGGCAGGAGGTTCTGCATGCTCGATACGTCATCGGATGGATGGATCCGCGTCTATGGGGTCATCAAGATTCCGATCGGTCCCAACTTCGTTTGTCGTTCGCTCGTCTTTTTCGGCCCGACGCGGCGGGATCGTATCGCGGACGTCGGGGACGTAAACGTCTTCCGGTTGCCGATTCCGGTCGGAGCGGGACTGTCGGTGTACGGGTTCGTCAAGGACTCGTTGATGGCGATCATTGTCGATCACGAAAAGCGTGTATTCGGGCATACGCCGATCGCGAATGCGGTCGCGTTGATCGAATACGATCTCGAGAAGTTCGAGAACACGTTGCCGGCTTCAACGGACTTCGTGGACGCCAAGCCCATGACCACGCACGTGTGGTTCAACGTGGGCGACGTCGGCCATGTGCGCGGCGAGATCATTTGCTGGAGTCTGTACGGCCGTACGGTGCGCTATGCCCTGGCGAGCGAAACGCTCGTGAAGGACAAGCGGATCGTCTCGCTCGAGAAGTTCGCGAGTCTCGGCGGGGAGGCGGTCATCGAACTCGCCGATGGCGAGCGCATCACGATCGGAACGATGGGAATTGGATGGGGATTCACCGGCGATGCGTACAGCGTGGACGACATCATCCATTCCTACACGCGGTACTAGCAGCCACCAGCTTCCTCGCGCGACCCGTTTCCTTCCTTGTGGGGGAGACGGGTTTTCTGTTAGCATTCTTGCATTATGGACATCATACTCACGAACACGCTCGGACGAAAAAAAGCGGCGTTCGCGCCGATCGCTCCGGGCAAAGCGGGCATCTACACCTGCGGACCCACGGTGTACGACCGCTCGCACATCGGCAATCTTCGCGCGTACATCGTGAGCGACGTCTTGCGCCGCACGCTCGAGGCGTTCGGTTATGCGATTACGCACGTCGTCAACATTACCGACGTCGGACATTTGGTTGGCGACGGCAACGACGGTGAAGATAAGCTTGAGGTTTCGTCAAAAAAAATGCGCCTCGGCGCGTGGGACATCGCCGCAAAGTTTACTGATCTCTTTCTGGCCGACATGAAGCGGCTGAACATCCGTACGCCCGAGGCGATGCCCAAGGCGACCGACCACATCCCCGAGCAGATCGCGATGATCGAGGCTATCGAGAAAGCGGGATACACGTACGCAACGAGCGATGGCATCTATTTCGACACGTCAAAACTTTCCGAGTACGGAAAGCTGTCGGGGCAGGCATTGGACGAAAAAGTTGGCGGCATGCGCGTGGCGATTGGTGAGAAGCGGCACGGTGCCGACTTTGCGCTTTGGAAGTTCTCGCCAGAAGGGGAAAAGCGTCAGATGGAGTGGGAATCGCCGTGGGGCAAGGGGTTTCCCGGCTGGCACATCGAGT
>CAYZRQ010000103.1:0-922 GCA_964480895.1 uncultured Gammaproteobacteria bacterium
CGGCACGCCGCGGATTGCACCCCCGCTTTTGTGCAGCTCGTAGAGTCGGTCGAACGCCGCGCCGAGCACCGTAGAAATAGAGACAAAACTTTGCTTAATGAAATTTTTAGAGACGTTGAACAGTCGTTGTTCGGCTTCGTCGAGGATAACGTCGACATCCTGCGTTTCGTCAAACCCAAGTTCGGTAATGTCGGACGCTGCGCGCAACAGCCGGCGAAGAGCCGCCTTCTTGGCAATAATCTCCGCGTAGTTCGCCGCGTGCGCGGCGGTGGTGACAATGTTCGTAAGCTCGACAAGCGCAGTGCGTCCGCCGACCTGTTTAAGCAGGCCTTTTTCTTCGAGCCGATTGCCAAGCGTGAGCATGTCGATCGGTTGATGGCGCTCAATAAGCTCAACCATCGTCTCGTAAATGTGGCGGTGCGAGTCTTTATAAAAATCTTCGCTGCGCAAAAGGTCGCCGATCTTGAGCATGACATCGGCGTCGAGCAGTAAAGCTCCGAGCAGCGATTGCTCGGCCTCGATATTGTGCGGCGGGATTTTGCCGAGTTCGGACATGCGGGCATCTTAGCGCATGCGGGCCGCTGTCCGCGAGGAAAACGGTGGATGGGTTCGGGACAACCTGTGCATGCCCGAACCACGCGCAAAAAAGCCTGAAAAAACGATGCGATGGCAAGCACGTGCTACAATCGGTGGCGTATGGAGGCACAGTACAAAGTGGTTTGGCGCGGTGCGCGGCCGCTGCTTGGCACGATGATCGGCGCGGGCGTGTTCGGGCTGCCATATGTTTTTGCAGAGGCCGGGTTTGGCATCGCGTTCGTAGAGCTACTCGTCATTGCCGGCCTCAATCTCGTCGCGCTCCTTGCGTACGCCGAACTTGTCCTTATTCGTCGTCGCGGCGCGCATATTGTTGACGTCATCGGCG
>CAYZRQ010000103.1:932-2744 GCA_964480895.1 uncultured Gammaproteobacteria bacterium
GTGGCGATGATCGTTACTTTTTTGGGCGCGATGTGGGGCGCACTCACTGCCTACGTCATTTTGGGTGGAGGATTTTTGGCGACGCTGCTTAACGTCGGCAACGCTACGGGTCTGTCGTTCGCGTTCGCTACTGTTGCCGCGCTTCTTGTTTTCGGCGGTTTGGGATTTGTGACGAAAGCGCAGGCCGTTCTATTGCCGATGATTTTCGTACTCATGGCGATCATGTTCGTGTTCGCGCTGCCGCACTTTGCGTTTGAACGCGTCCTCGAGCTGCATCCCGAGAACACCATGCTACCGCTTGGCGTAATTTTGTTCGCCGTCGGCGGCGTGTCGGCAATTCCCGAGATGCGGGCCGTGCTTGGTGGACACGAACGGTTGTTGCCACGCGCTGTATTTTTTGGGCAGGCGGTGGCTATCGCGCTGTATGCGCTCTTTGCGCTGGTGGTTATCGGTATGAACGGCGGCGCAACGCCACCCGACGCGATAAGCGGCATCGGCCGCGTTGCGGGTCCGGCGGTCGGTGCGCTTGCGCAAGGCATTGGCCTCCTCATCATGGCGTCGGCGTTCATGACGCTCGGTACGTCGCTTGCCGAAACGCTCCACTACGATTTCCGCTTGCGATGCACAACGGCATGGGCGCTCGCTGTCGGCGTGCCGGTCGCTGCGTTTGCGCTCGGCGCGCGAGATTTTATCGGCGTTATCGGCGCGACGGGCGGCGTGTTCGGCGGCGTGATCGGTCTTCTCATCGTATCGTCCTACGAAAAAGCCCGCCGTTCCGGCGAGCTTCCCAAGCGCGCGCTACGCTTGCCGCAATTACTCGTCGTGTTGAGCGGTGTGCTTTTCGCGACGATGATTATCCTCACGATTGCGTAAAGCGATCAATCACTTTCTCCGCGTAGCCGTTTTTGGACCTCCATTGCTTTGATGACGTTGTACAAGAGATACGCGATCGTGAGCGGTCCGACGCCGCCCGGAACAGGACTCACGAATCCCGCATAGCCCTCAAGCTCCGGCGCGGCATCGCCGACGGTCTTTCTGCCAATTTTCGTCGTCCCAACGTCGATGACGATAGCTGACTCCTTCACCATATCGCGCGTCAAAAACGCTGCCTCGCCAACAGCGACGACGAGAATGTCGGCCGCGCGCGTGATTGCTGCAAGCCCTTCGACATCGCGTCGCACAAACGCAGCGGTTACGCCTGTGTCTTGCAACAACTCAATGAGCGGTTCGGCGAATATTTCGCTGTTGCCGACGATAACCGCGTGCTTGCCGTTGAGCGACCGACGCGTGGCTTGCAAGAGCCGCATGATCGCGAGCGACACCGGCGGCACGAGGTTCGGCGTGTTCGCAAGCAGGAGCCTTCGGTTCTCGGGGTGAAAACCGTCGACGTCCTTCAGATGGCTGATCGCGCCGGCAACAACGTCGGCGTTCTGTTCGGGCAGCGGCATTTGGACGAGAATACCGTTGATGTCGTCGCGTACATTGAGCTCCTCGATCTTTTTCACGAGCTCGCTGTCCTTGACGTCAGCTGAATACGCGAACTTCTCGATGTAGATACCGACATCCTTCGCGGCCTCTTCCTTCAGCCGTACGTACAAGGCCGACGCCTCGTTCTCGCCGACAAGGAGTACGGCCAGTCCGGGCGGGAATTTCATTTTTTTGATCCGCGACTTTGCTTTGCTGCGGATGGTTTTGGCAAGTACGTTGCCGTTCAATATTTCCGTCATAGATACGAAAGGGAATCGTACAGCGGGAAGCTTGCGGTGAAATCAGCGACCTCAGCACGGACGGTGGCGAGCTTTTCTTGGTCAG
>CAYZRQ010000104.1:0-2690 GCA_964480895.1 uncultured Gammaproteobacteria bacterium
GCCACCGTTCGCGCCATGTGATGCCCGACTTCACGCCCGCAAGGTTCGTGAAAAAGTTCTCCATGCCCTTTGGCGTATTGATTGCGTCCTGCGGCACGTTCACTTCGAGCAATATCCACTTAAGCGTCTTGACGTATTTTCCCTGTTTCATGTCTTGCCACACGTGCGTGAGACCCCAAACAATGACGCCAAAAATCGGAATCCAACCAAACAGGAGCAAGGCGTGCGACGCGATGATCGGAAACGGCGTCACCGTAAAATAGTGCTCTACCGCGGGTGGAAGGTTGAGCGCAAAACCAAGCATACGTTAGGAACAGTATAGCACTATCCCTTTCGCTCGAGCCATGCGAGTAACGGACTTGCGACAAAAATGGACGAGTACGCGCCCGAGGCGATGCCGATCATAAGCGCGAGCGCAAACGGCCGCGTGGTTTCGCCACCCAAAAGCACGATCGCAAACAACGGCAAGAGCGTTGTGAGCGTGGTGTTGATGGATCGTCCCATCGTTTGGTTGACGCTTGCATTCACGATGTCGCCAAAAGTGCGGTCGCTGTGGCGGTGATGGAAAAGATTTTCGCGCGTACGATCAAGAACGACGATGGTGTCGTTGATGGAATAGCCGAGCACCGTGAGCATTGCGGCGACAAACGCCGTGTCGATTTCGTAACCGAGCACACGACCGAGCACGGCAAAGATGCCGAGCGGCACGAGCACGTCGTGAAGCGCCGCAACCATGGTGACAACACCATATTTCCACGACGCGACCGGCTGCGATACCTTGCGGAACGCGAACGCAATGTACGCCGCGATGAGCACGAGCATGATGACGATTGCACGCGTCGACTTGCTCTTGAGCTCCCCGCCGATCACGGGACCAACGCTTTCGAATTTGAGTTCGGTCGCTTGCGGCGCGATTGTAGCGATCGCCGCGAGGATGCGCTCGTGATCTTCCTCGGTTACTGGACCTAGGCGTACGAAGTAGTCGTCATCACCCGCACTTTGCACGACCGCCTCGTATCCTTCGCTCGCAAGTGCAGCGCGAATAGCCTCGGGCGTCGTCGCGCCTTCAACGGACGTCTGCGGGACGTCAACCTGCAACAAACTTCCGCCCGTGAAGTCGATGCCGAATTTCAAACCGAAGATGAGAAGTGCCATGATGGCTAACGCCACGATCGCACCTGCTGCGCTGAGCCAGAATTTTGAACGCCCGATGATGTCGATGGTCATAAGGTTAGACTTTGGGCGCGCCAAGGAAAAACCAGGGACCGCGCATGCGCCGGAAACGGGAGACGGTACGCAGCATGACCCGTGTTGCCGCCATGGCGGTGAAGAGCGAAACGAGAATACCGATCGTAAGTGTAAGCGCAAAACCGCGGATCGATCCGGTAGTGAGCCCGTAGAGCACTGCCGTGCCGATGAGCGTGGTGACATTGCCGTCGCGGATCGACGGCCACGCACGGCGGAACGCTTCGTCGAGCGCGCTGTGCAGATCGCGTCCGCTACGCAGCTCTTCCTTCAGGCGCTCGAAGATGAGCACGTTCGCGTCGACGGCAATGCCGAGCGAGAACACGAAGCCCGCAATGCCCGCAAGCGTCATTGTTACGCCAAGAATTTTGTAGAGCGCGAGGTTAAGGGCAACGTAGAGCACGAGCGCAACGCCGGCGAGGACGCCAGCCAAGCGGTAGTATGCCGCGAGGAACAGCACAACGAGCGCGAAACCGGCAAGCCCGGCTTTGACGCTCAACGCGAGCGACTCGGCGCCAAGCGTCGGCCCCACCGTTTGCTGGCTGACGATGCCGATCGGCACCGGCAAGGCGCCGGCATTCAGGCGCTGCGCGAGGAGTTTTGCGTCGGCGAGCGTAAAGCTGCCGCTGATCGTCGCTTGCCCGCCGTAAATCGCTTGCTGGACGACCGGCGTCGTGATGGGCTGGCCGTCGAGGAAAATACCGATAACCTTCCCAACGTTGTTCTCGGTCAGTTCGCCAAACAAATCCGCTCCTTCGTCGTTAAAATCAAGAAGGACGAGCGGCAGGTTCGAGCTTGGATCAAACGTCACGGTCGCGCGCTGTACGTGTTTGCCCGAGAGCTCGGTGTTCTGCCACGGATCGACGACGAGGACGTCGCTCACCGTTGTCCACGGCACTTCGATCTGCGCAATTTCGTACGCGTTCGTGCTGCGCGATGTTTCGCGATACAGCACGTGGTAGCCGAATTCCGTTTCCACGATGTCGGATATCGCACCGTCCGCGAGCGCAAACGCCGCCGCATCGAACGCCGCAACCATCGTGCCCTTACTGATGTATCCCAAATCTCCGCCGCTCGCGGCGTTGCTCGGGTCGTCGGAAATCTCCGCCGCGCGCTCGGCAAAATTGTCGGACGTTATCCCGTCGGCAGTCGTGGCGATCGCCACGAACGCTTCTTCTTTGGTACGCGTCTGCGTACATCCGGTAGCACCCTGGTAGCAGCCGAGAATGTGTGAAATCTTCGGCTCAACACGCCGCTCTTTGCCGATATACTTCACGATATACATCGACGATCCACTTTCGTATAAGCCGTCGATGACACCCACACGCAAACGATCGTCTTCGATACGATTGACGAGTTCGCCGTACTTTTCGTCGCCATCGGTAACAAAACCGACGTAACCGCCGTTGTCCTTCGTCGCCACGTCAATCGACATTTCGCTCGCG
>CAYZRQ010000105.1:0-2676 GCA_964480895.1 uncultured Gammaproteobacteria bacterium
CTCGCACTGGCCTTTCGTCCAACAAATATTGTTGTTCTCGGGGTACTCGGCTGCGTCGGTAAAACAGCCGACGTACGCCGCATCGGCGCCTTCGCACGCCGATTTGCAATTCGCTGACGAGCTTTGTCCCCCGGCGTCAAATCCGCCGTCTTCAACCGTACCGCAAAAACACTCGCACGACGCCGAAAACGCGGCCATCGGGAGCGTGGCGGCAACGAGCGCGAACGCCACGGCAAGGATGTTACTTCGCAAGAGCATGCACAATGTCGTTAAACACCGAGAACGGTATCGAGCCTTCAACCTTCACGCCGTTGAAAAAGAACGTCGGCGTGCCAACAACGCCCGCTTCCGCTCCGGCGAGAAAATCCGCATCAACCTCGCTTGCATAACGGCCGGAATCGAGACAGTCGACGAATTGCGCCTCATTCGCGCCGATCGCCGATGCGACGTCAAACATTGCTTCAGCCGTGAGCTCGGCGTCGCCCGCGAACACGGTGTCGTGGAACTCCCAAAATAATCCCTGGTCCTGCGCGCACTCGCCGGCTTGCGCGACGAGATCGGCGCCGGGATGCACGTCGGAAAGCGGAAAGTCGCGGAAGATAACGCGGACAAGGTCGGGAAACTGGCGAGCGACCGCGCGCACAACGTAACTCACTTCTCGCGAATACGGGCAACCGAAATCCGCGAACTCGACGATCGTTACTAAGGCGTCGGCATTCCCGAGCGTGGGATCGTCGCCTGTTGCAACATCGACGAGGCCCTCACCGGACGCGTCGTAGAGCGCCCGAACCGCGGCGCCGGCGCGCGTAAAGGCATTGCTCGAATAGCCAAGCGCCGGTTCGAGCTCGCCGCTTGCGATCGAACGATAGAACGCGAACACGCGCCATGAAAACACCACAACACCCAGAAGCACAACGGCAAAAATGGCGGTGATCAGCCGCATATTCGTACGCGCCTTGGGCGCGGTCGGCGTTTCGACCGAGGGTGCAAGCAACTCGACATCGTCCCCCATAGCTTCCATAAGTGTAACACATACGGCCTTTACGGATGACCGGAGGCTTGGTACACTTGGCAGCGATATGATCCTCACCATTCTCCAAATCGTCCTCGCCGCGCTCCTTGTCGCCGCCATCCTCATGCAGGCTCGCGGCTCGGGCGTCGGCCTCGCCTTCGGCGGCGACGGCAACGTCTATCGCACGCGCCGCGGCATCGAGAAAAAGCTGCACGTCGCAACCGTCGTTCTCGCCGTGCTCTTCCTTGGCGTTTCGCTTGCGAACGCCTTGTTCACGTTCTAATTCTCTTCTACGCGGCTCACTCCGCCAGAAAGTCTCCGTTCGCGTCTTTGGCGACGATTGACGTCACGCTTTCGGCGTCCGCCGTCATCGATGTCAACGCCGGCGCTTGCCATGCGCCAGGTTGTTGCGGTGCGCGCCAACGGCTTTCCAACGCTTGCGCAATGGCGCCAGCTCCCTCGCTTCCTCACCCATCGCGAGCGCCGCCTCGCGGTGGTAGCTACTTTTGGCGTCATGCTTGCGTTGCTCGGCTTGGCTGCGCAGTTGTACATGAATAACCGCACGATCACGCCGTCATCCGGCGGTAGCTACACCGAAGGCGTCGTTGGCACGCCGCAATTCATTAACCCGCTCTATGCGGCAGCGAGCGACGTCGACGCCGACCTCGCGCGTCTCGTCTACAACGGCCTCATGCGGTTCGATCCGGTTGACGGCCTTGTTCCCGACCTCGCCGCAAACTACACGATTTCTGACGACCAAACCGTCTACACGTTCACGCTTCGCAACGATGTCACGTGGCATGACGGCGAGGCATTCACGGCCGAAGACGTACTCTTTACGGTGGCCGCAATCCAAAACAACGAATACCATAGCCCACTTGGCGTTAGCTTCGCCGGCATCAATGTTGAACAAATTGACGAAACCACGATCGCCTTCACGCTCAACGAGCCGTTTTCGCCGTTCTTGGCCGCGCTTACCGTAGGCATCCTCCCGGCGCACCGATGGCAAGATGTTGCACCGGGCAACGCCCAGCTTACGCAATACAACATCAAACCCATCGGCACCGGGCCGTACGCGTTTTCCAAACTCGTCAAAGATAACATGGGCAACATTCGGAGTATCTCGCTCGAACGCAACGGCGACTACTACCGCGGCGCGCCTCATGTCAAAGAGCTCACCTTCAAGTTTTACGGTTCGGTGGACGAGCTCACCGACGCCCTACGCAACAAAAATGTCGAGGGTGCGTCGATCATCGCATCGAATGCGGTGGCGTCGTTTGCGGATGACCGCGGCCTTACGCTCCTCGCGCCGTCGCTGCCGCAGTTCACCGCCGTGTTCTTCAATCAAAAACAGTCCGCCGTGCTTGCCGACGACGACCTTCGCGCGGCGCTCGCGCTCGCTGTCGATCGAACCGCGCTTGCTACGCTCGTCGGTTCGGCCACGCCCATCACGTCAACCATTCTTGCGGGTATGCCCGGCTTTGACGCGGCTGCCACCGTTCCCGCCGCCGATGCCCAAGCCGCAATGGCAGCGCTTGACGCTGCCGGATGGACGCTCACGGAAGGCGCGACCGTACGCAGCAAAGGCGCTACGCCGCTCGCGTTCACGCTCACGACGCTCGACTCCCCCGAACTCACCGCAACAGCGCGCGAACTCGAACGCC
>CAYZRQ010000106.1:0-2670 GCA_964480895.1 uncultured Gammaproteobacteria bacterium
ATTTTGTCATTACCATTATCACCACTCTGAGGCGCATGCCGAAGAGTCAGAAGCCCGATATCGGGCTACATGATTCCTCGCATACGCTCGGGATGGTGCATGGGGAATGGCCAACCTACAAGCTACAGGCTCAGCATATGCCCTTCAAATACATCGACACACACTGCCACGTCCACTTTCGTGCGTACAACGACGACATGGACGACGTCGTACAGCGCTCGCTTGCGGCGGGCGTCGGCATGATTACTGTTGGCACGCAATCGACAACGAGCAAGAATGGCATCGCGCTCGCCGAAAAATATGATGGCGTGTGGACGACGATAGGGTTGCATCCCGCGCATCTGCACGAGCAGGATTTTGTCGACGAGAACGAATTGAACTCAAGCAGATCTGTCATCCCGAGCGAAGCCGAGGGATCCTTGAAAATCAGAACGCGAGCTGAACACTTCGACCCCGCGTATTACCGCGAGCTCGCCAAGCACCCGAAAGTCGTTGCGATCGGCGAATTCGGGCTTGATTATTACCGCGTGCCGCCGGGTATTAAAGCCGAACAGATGCGAGCCGACCAAATGGACGCCGTTCGCGCACAGCTCGCGTTTGCCACCGAGGTCGCTAAGCCGGTTGTTATTCATTGTCGAGATGCGCACGCCGACCAAGCGGCGCTTATTCGCGAGGAAATCAATCGCGATGGTCTCAAACGACGAGGCGTTATTCACTGCTTCACGGGAAGCGTTGAGGAGGCGGCTGCGTATCGTGAACTCGGATTTCTCGTCTCCATTACCGGCATCGTGACATTCGCAAAAAATCTTCAAGCTGTTGTGGCGCAGATTCCTCTTGAACAGATGATGGTCGAGACTGACGCGCCGTATTTGACGCCCACGCCGTATCGTGGGAAACGCAACGAGCCGCAGTATGTCGCATTTGTTGCGCAGAAGATCGCCGAACTCAAAGGCGTGTCTGTTGACGAGGTTGCCCGCGTGACGACGGAGAATGCGGCTCGACTATTTGGGCTAAAATAACGCTGTTACAAAAAATGGACGATCGTCCAAAAAGTGTAACCCGCCCCTGCGAGGGGGCGGGTTTCATTGCGATGTTACGTTTTGTGATCCGGCAGGCGCCACTCCATGGCCAACGGAAGGTGGCGGAAGAAGGGGCGCAGCGCGTCTGAACACTGTTTGACAACGTCGAGATTCCGGAGCTCGACGACCTTGTTCGTCGGGGACAGCCATATACGGCTGACCGTTCGTTCGAGCTTGCGGAGATCAGCCTTGACGCGGGCGGTGTCGTCGGTCATTGCGAGAAAGTCTCGCATCGTCTCGGCGTCATCGGACGTCGGATTGCGTTCGACGAGATTCTTCCTCGCTTCGACGAAGATCAATCTCATACCGTCGAGAGTGTGGAGCGATTCCTCGATCGTGGCCTGCGCGCGGGCAAAGTCGCTGCGCAGGAAATGATGTTCCTCGGGCATGCGCATGAAGCCCTCTGCCGGAAACGCCTGCTCGAGCACGGCCGCGAGGCGGTCGACTTCTTTCTGCCACGTGAGGCGCGGTCGAGCCATCGCGAACATCCCGAATGCTAAAGCTGTACACACGAGGACGTTCGCCATGCCGATCACGATGCCGGTTTTGAACTCTATGGTCGTCGTCCCCGCGAACACCATGAAGAGCTCGATGTTGATCGCGGCGAGAATCATCCCACCGAACACGGTCACCGCGGCGTGTGCATCGATGATCTTCTTCAGGAGCCGCTTGCGTTCTTCCGTCATGCTCGTGTACTGCACGCCGTACGTGGCGTGCTCGTAGGCGATTTGCAGTGCGGTCAGGGTCCTATCCGTCGTGGTCATTATTCCTCCGTGACCGCGGTTACCGTAGCGCCTATGTGCGTCATCGTCAACAAAACGCCCCGTCCCACTTCACTCTTGCGAGCGACGTTGGGGACGGGGCAGGGCGCTAGGCCTGTGCATCGAGGCTTCGTGGCACATCGACGTCGGGCACGCGCGGCGGGGTGTAGCTGATGATCAGCCGGCTGATGTCGTTCTGGAGCTGAAGTCTCTTGACGACGGCCGAGCGAGCTTCGCGCGTTGGATTTGCCTGGCTGACCTCGTAGAGCACGCCGTCAATGCGGCACAGCTCGTCGAGCGCGTTCTGCATCCGCGTGCACCCTTCGGGGTCGCCCGCATTCAAGGGTCGACCGATGAACGGGCGGATCTCACGCCTGTAGAGCCGCGCGAGGTCCGCGTTCATCGCCAGGAAGAGATCGCACGCGAGCAGCGCTTCCTCGGGAAGCCGCCGACCCTGCATGGTGTTCAGCTCGCGCAGTTGCGTGATCGCACGGTAAAAAAGCTCACCGCTGACGAACAAGCCTGTCACGATCATCGAGAGCAGAATGACGTTGATCACGATCGACATCGACGCATCGGTCGGCGTGCGAAGGAACTTCATTATGGCGAGGAAGACGATGACGAGGACGAGGAAGGCGAATGTAAACAGGCCAATTCCTATCTCTACTTTGGCGCGGGTTTTACTGACACGCCAGCGGACGCCATGCTCCGCCCCCGTGAAGGTATCGGCATGCGTGAGACAGGACAGGGGATGGGGAAGAACGAGCGTGGTGCGTTCCATGTACCTCCAATGGGAACGCGTGGAACGTTACCATTGACGCCAGAACGGT
>CAYZRQ010000107.1:0-2665 GCA_964480895.1 uncultured Gammaproteobacteria bacterium
GGCTCGTGGCGGGCAATCGCGGCGGCGGTGGCCTGTCCGCCGTGGGCAGGAGCCTCGCGCAGCACGGCCGCGTCGACTTCGGCTTCCGCGTCCTGGCGGTTCTCTAGACACTCGGTCACTTGGCGCTTGGTCACTTGGTTCCGCGAGTGGCTGCGCATTCGTCGCGCCCTGGGCATATGCTCGGGGCGCGATTTCGTTTGGTATACTGTTGGGGAAGTCGGTTCGTGCATCTGTTCGCCGAGGCAACAGGTCACCGATTTTTCTCCGGAGTGGAGATGGTATGAACTGCTTGTTCCTGGCTTGTGCAATGTGCCAAACAGAGAGCCACCGCTGTCCCATGACTGTCGGTGCGTGGGCGTCTGTCTGCGTGCCGAATACGGATGGCCAGGAACAAAAATGGACGCGGGGGTTGCGTCGTTTGCGCCTACGGTTCGGACAACCGGCTCGTGGCGGGCAATCGCGACAACGGTGGCCTGTCCGCCGTGAACAGGAACATCGCGCAGCACGGCAACGTCAACATCAGCTTCCGCGTCCTGGCTGTTCACGATATATCTTTTATCCAGCCGCCGAGCATCTTCCCAATTTCTTGGAGATTTCCCTGACGTGCGACAAGCGTCTTCATATCAATAATGTGCAGGTCGATTCCCAGCCGAAGGTAGATTTTGAGCATGTCCGTTGTTTCGCTTGCGTGGATGAGTAACAAACGTTTTTGACCTTTTGGAAGAAACTCAGCCCTTGCGAATGTCTGTACAAGGTCCAGCGCGAGCACTTCGCAGCGCTCACCCCACGTGTAGCGATCGCGTTTTGGGACTTTTCGCAGGTTGATGTAGAGGTTTTTATAGAAGTCATAACTTTTTTGGAATGCAAGCGTGGAAGCCATATGTTCGAAGCAATAATTTCAGTAGGGAATCTCATCTGCGCCTGGCATGAGTTCCGTCGCGGCAAGCGCGACCGTCAGGACGTCATGACATTCGAGCGTCACCTCGAAGACAACATCTTCTCGCTCCACGAGGAGCTCACCAACGGAACGTATCGTCATGGTCCGTACCACAAGTTCCACGTCTACGACCCCAAGCATCGCGTGATCCACAAGGCGACGGTGCGCGACCGTCTTGTGCACCACGCAGTACACCGCGTCTTGTTGCCCGTCTTCGAACGGTCGTTCATCTACGACAGCTACTCCTGTCGTGACGGAAAGGGCACGCATGCCGCAGTGCGGCGTCTGGAGGTATTCGCTCGACGCGTCAGCAGGAATCATCACGATCCATGTTGGGCGCTCAAGTTCGACATCCGGAGATTCTTCGATTCGGTGGATCACGAGATCCTGCTCGGGATTCTCGAAAAGACGATTGCGAAGGCGACGGGACGCAGTGGCCCCGTCCATTATCAAACGATGGCGCTTCTGTCGGAAATCGTGGGGAGCTATCACACGCCGATTGCTGCGGGGGGGGTGCTATTAGATCAAAAAATCGGACTGCCAATCGGCAACCTGACGAGCCAGCTCTTCGCGAACGTGTACATGGACGCATTCGATCACTTCATCAAAGAAGATCTTCGACAGCGATGGTACATGAGGTACACCGACGACGCGGTTATCCTGTCGTCCGACCGCGATGATCTCGTCGACATCCTTCTCTGGATTCACGCGTGGCTGTGGCACCACCGTCGGCTTGAGCTCCATCCGCAGAAGCTCGAAATCCGTAAGCTTCGGCAAGGAAGCGACTTTCTCGGCTACGTCACGTTGCCGCAGTATCGCGTCCTGCGTACAAAAACGAAACGGCGGATGCTGCGGAGGGTGGGCGAGGAAAATCTTTCCTCGTATCTTGGGCTGCTTACGCATTGCGCGGGACACGAACTTTCGGCCGTCCTATTGAAGAAAACCCTCGCGAACGATATCCTGTTACGAGTATGAAACTCCGCATCGTCGTAGACCCCGACCTGTGCATTGGCGCCGCAAGCTGCGTGACCATTGCGCCGGACACGTTTCAATTAAATACCGAAAATAAAGCCGAAGTCATCGACCACGGTATTGCAGACGGCGGACCGTCGTACGGGCGCACGGTTGACGTGACGCCGGAAGAAAGGGACGCAATCATCCTCGGCGCGCAGTCCTGCCCCACGCTCGCGATTACTGTCTTTGATGAGGATGAAAAGCAGCTGTATCCGGAGGTGTAAGTATGCAACGACGTTTCGTCATCATCGGCGGGGGAATTGCCGGCACAACGGCGGCTGAGGAGCTGCGAAAGCTCGAGCCCGATGCCGATATCACGCTCATCGACCAGGAAGCACAAACGTGCTACTCGCGGGTGCTCCTTCCGCATTATGTGAAGGGTATCGTGCCGCGCGAAAAGGTCTTTTTGCGCAAGCCCGAGTGGTACGAGCGTGAACGGATCGAGTGGATGCCCGGCGTGCGCGTGACGGCGATCGACGTCAATAATCGTTTTGTACGCACGCTTGACGAACGCGAACTCCCGTTCGACCGCCTGCTCCTCGCGACCGGCGGCGAGCTGAACCTGCTTCCGGACGATCGGCGCGGCGTGTCGTATTTGCGCGGCATTGACGACGCCGACGTCCTCGTCGATGTACTTCGCGCGCTACCGAAGGGTGGCAACGGCATGGTGTACGGCGGCGGATTTATTGCGCTCGAATACATCAACATTTTCCG
>CAYZRQ010000108.1:0-2599 GCA_964480895.1 uncultured Gammaproteobacteria bacterium
GGCGGGCGACGATCTCGTCGAACATTTCGTTGACGAAAAAGGGTTCGCGTCATTTAAAACGCTTGTTGACGAGTTGCGCGACGGGTTGACGGAAGCCTTCGCTGCCCGGCATCGCGAGGACGAAGAACGTGAAGCTGCGGAAGAACGTTCGCAGCTTGATCCGCACCACTTCGTCGACGACCGCCGATTTTGGAAAGTGCCGCTTGGCCGCGGCCGCGATCGCGAGGCCGGCGAAGCGTATCGCCTGCGGTTCGTTTGGGCGGCGATCGAGGGGAAGGTGACTGACGAGGACATGGCGAACGTGCTGCGCGATGCCGAGGCTATTGCCGAATTCGCAAAGCGGATCGATCGCATACGGCCGCATCTTGTGGCCGAGGCGCGCGAAAAAACAATCCCCGAACTTCCCGCGCGTATCGACGCCGTACTCGCAAAGCTCGCTGTACTTGAGGCCGCTCCGCCGTCGGCACTGTTGGCGGACGAGGGTAAGGTGCTCGATGATGAAGCTAGGGGATTGTGGGACGCATTTCAGCAGTCGGTGCGCGTGCTCCCTGACGACGATCTTGCCGAACAGATCATTTTCAACATCGAGCGGAGTTTTGACGGGGCGCGCAAACGGTTCGCGGTGCTTAGGCGTCGCGTCGAGATTGCGCAGCGCGAAGCGGAGCTTGCGGCCATGGAGCCGGTCGAGCGCGAGTTTATGCAGACGGTTCGCGACAACCGTTTGTGGAGACTTCGGAACGAGCGAGATCGCAGGGATGCGCTTATCGAGGCGATCGAAGGTCGATTGTCAGACGAGGCGTACGGCCGTGTTGCCAAAAACGTCGAAGCATTGCGTGCGGCCGTCGAAGCCGTACGTACAATGCAGAAAGCGGGCGAGTCCGGGGCTGATGCGCAAGACGTGGCGTCGACTGCCGCGATTGAACCTGCGCCCATTGTTGAGACGCCCGCGGTGCCAGTCGAGTCCGATCGCGAGCGTGCGCTCCGCGAAAATGACAAAGAGATCCTTTCACTTTTGGCTGACAACGTATTTTGGAAGCCGACCGCGTACAAGGGTAACGTTGGGACGCGAAAATCGCGCGTCAAAGACGCACTCAAGCGTGGCGTGGCGATTCCGCCCGAGCATCTCGTCGATCCCGATCTTTTCAATATCGTGATTGGTTTTCGTTCGATCGACGATCTCCGCGCCATGGTGAAGCGCGCGCATCCGGCTCTGTCGAACGTCGAAAGTCAAATGTCGAAAGTCGAACGGGAAAACGATCCGTCGGTTGCAGCGGTCAACATTACGTCGGCTGACGTAACCTTGACTTCGCCTCCGCACGCGACGAATCCCGAACGGCTCGCGACGCCCGACGTGCCGGCCGAGTCGGTTGCCGAGCCAATCATGGAGTCGATTTCCGTGCCGATTACTGAACCGATTCTCGAGGCGGTCCCTCGACAAGCTCGGGATCTTCTCTCCGATTCGACGCGTGAAGCCGCGCCGACCTCTGCGCCACGCAGCCACGATGCGCCACCGGTTCGCGAGCCGCTGCCCGTAACCGCGGCGCGGCGCGAACGCAAAACACAGGTTCCGTTGTCTGCAAGTCCCGACGTGTATGTAGAGCGTGCACGCGCGGCGCGATTCCAGGTGGTTAACGAAGACGAACCGATGCACGCCGAGGAGCACACTGCAGAGATGGCGCGCAACACGCGTTCGTGGTTTGTGAATATGCGCGACCGTTTACTCGGTCGCACTACCGAAGCCGCTCCCGAGCGGGCCGCTGTGCGTCCGCGTGTTGCCGCATCGGCCGGCATGCTCGGCGCGCTTGGAAAGATTTTCGGCTTCGGCGCCGCTTCGCGCGTCGCGAGTGCGATGCCCGGCCTGAACGCCGCGGAGCGACGCGCACTGCGTGCGTCCATGGAGCGCTCGGCGGGGTCTGGCGACGCCACGCGTTCCGCGGAGGCAACGCTTGAGAATCGCGTCGCAGGAAATATCGCCAAAGCAGAACGATTGAACCGGAGCATCGATGCGTCGAGCATGTCCGAGGACGAGAAGCGGGCATTGCGCGAGCGCCTCGCCGCCGCACGAACGAACTACGAGGCGGCAATCGCCACCGGCCAAGAACGCGATGCCGCGGTCGCCGCGGTGGTTGCGCAAAGCGCGGCTACAGAGAGTCCGGTGCTCGTTGCTCGCGGCCGCTATTTCATGAGCGGCACGAGTTTTGATGCGTTCACCGAGGCCTTCGGCACCGCGATGCGTGATCGGCGCAACGCGGGACTCATCGCTCGAACGTTTGCGGCGTTCCGTGCCGGCTTTACGTCGGCACGCGAAACGCTTACCGGCGGCCGTCCGACGCCACCGCCCGCCGACGCGTTGCGTACGCTCGGTAGCCGGCTCGGCGCCGAACCGCATCTGCGCCCCACCGACGCCGCTATTCTCGCAACCGAAAACGGCGACGCTTCCGCCGCCGCCCACCAAACGCTCCAAGCCGACGTCGACGCGCTCATTACGGCCATGGAAAGCCGCGAGCGGTAGTATTTCGGAAAATGATCGACTCGAGAACCCAAACATGGCCGATCGGCCATGTTTGGGTTTTGAGGCAACTGTTTGGTCACTCGTTCG
>CAYZRQ010000109.1:0-2269 GCA_964480895.1 uncultured Gammaproteobacteria bacterium
CCTGCTCGGGTTTATTGTCGTGTTTGCCGTCGAGAATTTCTTTAAATCCGCGTACGGTCTCCTTGAGCGGAACGTACTTGCCTGCCGCGCCGGTAAATTGCTCGGCAACGTTGAACGGCTGCGAAAGGAACTTCTGAATTTTACGCGCGCGCGTCACCACGAGTTTGTCGTCCTCCGAAAGCTCGTCCATGCCGAGAATTGCGATGATGTCCTGCAAGTCTTTGTAGCGCTGGAGGATTTTTTGTACGCCACGCGCCGTTTCGTAGTGTTCAACGCCGACAATGTTCGGGTCGAGAATGGTTGACGACGAATCGAGCGGATCAACGGCCGGATAAATCGCAAGCTCGGCAAGCGCACGCGACAACACAACCGTGCTATCGAGGTGGCCGAACGTGGTTGCCGGCGCCGGGTCGGTGAGGTCGTCGGCGGGCACGTAGACGGCTTGAATCGACGTGATCGAGCCTTTTGTTGTCGACGCGATGCGTTCCTGCAATGCGCCCATTTCTGTTGCAAGGTTCGGCTGGTAGCCGACAGCCGACGGAATGCGTCCCAACAGCGACGACACCTCGCTCCCCGCTTGCGTAAAGCGGAAAATGTTGTCGATAAACATGAGCACGTCGCGGCCCTCGTCGTCGCGGAAGTACTCGGCGAGCGTGAGGCCGGTGAGCGCCACGCGCGCCCTGGCGCCCGGCGGTTCGTTCATCTGGCCGAACACGAGTGCGGTTTTGTCGAGCACACCCGACTCCTTCATCTCCATGTAGAGATCGTTGCCTTCGCGCGTGCGCTCGCCAACACCGGCGAACACCGAGTAGCCGCCGTGCTCCTTGGCGATGTTGTGGATGAGCTCTTGGATGAGCACGGTTTTTCCGACGCCTGCGCCACCGAACAAACCGGTTTTACCGCCTTTCAAAATCGGGCAGATGAGGTCGACGACTTTAATGCCGGTTTCGAAGACTTGCGCTTCGGTTGATTGACTTGTGAATTCCGGCGCGGCGCGATGAATTGGGTCGAGGCGCTTGGCATTGACGGGACCTAGGCCGTCGATGGGGTTGCCGGTAACGTCAAACATGCGTCCGAGCGTTTCGGGGCCAACCGGAACGCTAATCGGGCGGCTCGTAACGACGACGTCCATACCGCGCTGCAGGCCGTCGGTCGCGCCCATGGCAACCGTGCGTACCATGTTGCCGCCCAAGTGCTGCGCGACCTCGAGCACGATGGTTTCGTTGCCGCGCTTCACGGTAAACGCGGAAAGAAGCGGTGGAATTCCCGTGTCGCCCTCCTCGAGCCTCACGTCGACAACGGCGCCGATGATTTGTGCGATTGATGCTTTCATATTATTCGAGCGCTGCTTTGCCGGAGCTGATTTCCGCGATCTCCTGGGTGATCGCCGCTTGGCGGGCTTGGTTATACGTGAATGTGAGTGCGTCTTGCATGTCAGAGGCGGCGTCGCTCGCGCTCTTCATGGCGACCATGCGCGCGGCGTGCTCGGATGCGCTTGACTCGAGCAGCGCTTGATAGAACATCGTGCCGACAACGCCCGGAAGCACCGTGTCAAGGACGAGCGACGGGCTTGGTTCAAAGAGGAATTCGCCGGTACGATGTTTTGGCGCGTCGATTTCGTCATCGCTTGGCACAAGCGGAAGGACGTCGCGCACGACCGGCCGTTGCGTTATCCCCGACACGTAGTCGGTGTACGCAAGCATAACTTTCCGATACGTACCGACCGCAAATGCGTCAACGGCCATGCGGAGCGCGGGAAGCATATCGGCGTAGCGCGGCGCATTGCCGAGACCGACGAACGTCGCAAGCACGGGAATACCGGCGCGTTGCATCGCATCGCTTCCGCGCTTGCCGATCGCGATCACATCAACGCTTCCTTGCGACATTTTTTGCAGCTCTGTCGTCAGCGCTTTCATGATATTGACGTTGAAGCCGCCGGCCAATCCGCGATCGGACGTGAAAAGTACGACGAGCGTGCGCGTTGCGCCCGGCTTGGCGACAAGGAGCGCATGCGTGACGTCGACATGATGTGCAAGAATCTCGCGAACGGCTTCCCACGCAATACGCGCATACGGTCGCGTTTTGAGCGCACCCGAAACCGCTCGCCGCATTTTTGACGCGGCGACAAGCTCCATGGCCTTCGTAATCTTGCCGGTGTTTTTCACCGACCGAATTCTTGCCTTGATGAGTTTGCGCGATTGAGCCATAGCGATGCGTAGAAAGTAGAGGGTAGAGAGTGGAGGATAATACTGAGACACAATGAGACTTA
>CAYZRQ010000109.1:2279-2573 GCA_964480895.1 uncultured Gammaproteobacteria bacterium
CCGCCTCGTCGAGTGCGATTTTTGTCTCGGGACTCACCTCCGCTGTCTGCGCAATCGCCTTGACCACGGCGTTACCTGACGTGCGCATGAACTGGAGATACTCGGCTTCCGCGCGTCCCATATCAGCAACAGGGACGCTGTCGAACGCGCCGCTGTTGAGCGCGTACATCACCACCGCCTGCTCGTAGAATGGCAGCGGTTCGTACTGTTTTTGTTTCATGATCTCCATAGCACGACGTCCGCGTTCGATCTGCTTTTTCGTTGCCTCGTCAAGATCGGTCGCGAACTGCGCAA
>CAYZRQ010000110.1:0-2569 GCA_964480895.1 uncultured Gammaproteobacteria bacterium
CTCCTGGCTCGGCGTCGGCATCGCCGGCGGGCTCTCGGACGAGGGGTTGGGGAGTCTGTCCCGCCTCACGGAACGATTCCCGAACGTGAACCTCGACGCCGAGGGTCGCCTGCGAACCCCCGCTCCGGAGGACAGCCTCGACACCAAGAGGATGAGGAAGTACATCTCGATCGCGGACGGTCTGTTCGACCACTAGCCATTCCACGTCCGTCAGGCCGAGGGATATCACCTCGGCCGCCCATCAGTCGCCGCGAAACTCTCTTCCTCGTGGCGACCGACGGGCTGCACACAACATACCCATCAGCTTGACGAAAACTGCGCTACCATAGAAGATAACCACCACCCTTGGAGGCCTCATGGACCTCGGCACGCTCATCGCCGTCCTGTACGACGCCTTCGCGGCCGAATACGACGATGACAACGTCGTAGCGGCCATGACCGCCATGTCCGTCAACATGATTCTCGACGAATACGCTCACCGCGAGCGGATCGGGGGATACATGCAGACGTGGGACAATCCCAACACCATCGCCCGGTTCAGTTACTCGTAACCCGACCGTGGACCCTCTTACAAGGTGCCACCGTCGGGTTTTCCGTTTCTCGGGCGTCATCGTGTATAACCCGGTTGACGGTACGCCCAAATTGCGCTAGTATCCGGAAGTCGCTTAGCCAAGCGGCGTCCGTGCAACCCTAGCAGATGGACGGTTACCACCGTGCAGCTCAACACCCACCCGGCAGTACCCCCTCGTTCAGTCATCCACACCCAGCTCGTCGAGCGCGCCACCCGGGCACTCACGACGACCCAGAACCCCGAGCGCAAGCAGATGCTCACGCATCTGCTCGACAACACGCTCCGCTTCCACTGCAAGGTGGACAACAACGCGCAACTGGCCGCGATCGAGGACATCGTGAACGGTGTCATCACCGGCAGGTTCGCGACGTTCAAGGACTTCTCCACCAAGGGTCTCCTGCCCTACGTGAAGAAGCATCTCCCCACCCCGCAAAGCACGCGACGCGTACTCGGCCTCAACCCGCCCGACAACACCGCCGGACGAGTGGCCATCATCAGGCAGCAGCGCGGAAACCCGCGCTTGTCGCTCTTCACCTAGCCAGCCGTCGATTCGCTCCGGTTGGTCCCTCCGTGCCCCTCCCCGCTTCCCCAGCGGGCGAGGGGCATTGTCTTGTTTTACGTTGACGAAACAGCATTTTTCTGCTAAACTTCCTTGGCTGGCGTGCTAGACGGCTCCGCCGTGCGCAAGCATGGTGAGGAAAGTCCGAACACCCGTCGCGCAGCAATGCACGATGCCAAAAAACGTCGCTAACGGCGACCAGGTATACGCCTGACGATAAGAAATTGGAATTCGATTTCGTATCGGCAAGCCAAGCCTAGGGAAAGTACCACAGAGACAATACAAGCCGGCTTCGGTCGGCCAAACGTGAAAAGTAATGCGGTGTCCGCAAGGGCTACGCATTTCGCTCCGCGGTGACGCGGACGCGTGGCAAACCCGTTTTGGTGCAAGAGCAAGATTGGTCGCTCGCATTGGACCGTCAAACGTCCAGGACTCTGTCGGCAACGGCAGAGCAAGAGAGATTGCCGTCTCGATCCGGTCAAACGGATTCAGACAAAATTCGGCTTATCGGCACGTCCCAGCGCAAAAAATCGCCTTCGGGCGGTTTTTTGTTGGCTGCGCTATACTGTGGCGGTATGAAACGCGCCGAACTTGCGTTTGCGGCTTTACTTGTCCCGCTCGACTACCTTGCGCTTGTCGCTGCAGCAGCCGCGGCGTATTCGCTGCGTTTCGCGCCGATCTTCACAAATATCAAGCCGGTCGTCTTCGACCTGACGTTCGACGAATACCTCGGTGCCGTGCTGCCCATTGCGCTTGTTTACCTGGGTATTTTTGCGCTCGGCGGTCTGTACGCCATCCGCCCGCGACGCATCGCAGTTGAAATGGCGCGTATCATCCTCGTCTGTTCAACCGGCATCGCCGCGGTACTTGCGATCGCCTTCTTCTCGCGCGAGCTCTTCGAGTCGCGATTCATCGTGCTTGCCGCGTGGGCGTTTTCGGTGGCGTTCGTCATTACGGAGCGTCTCCTTATGCGCGGCCTACAACGATCGCTGCGTGCGATCGGCGTGGGTATGAGCGATGTTGTCATCGTTGGCAAAACCATCATCGGCAACGAACTTCGTGACTTCTTCACACACCACCCCGGCCATGGCTACCGTGTCGTCGCCCAGCTCACACACATGAGTAGCGAAGCGCGTGACCGCTTGATGCACCTGCGCCGGCATGGAAACCTCGACGCCGTCATCCTCGCGAACACCGAGGCGACGCGCGACGAAATTCGCAGCCTTAAAGTCTTTTCCGATACCGAGCACGTTACACTGCTCTATTCCGCCGACCTGTTTGCGGGCAGCACACTCAACCCGATCGTGCACACCTACGCTGGCCGGCCGGTGATCGAAGTCCCAAAAACGCCGCTCGACGGCTGGGGCGCGATTTACAAGCGTATGTTCGATATCGTCGGCGCGCTCGTCCTTATCGTTATCACGCTTCCCATCCAACTT
>CAYZRQ010000111.1:0-2567 GCA_964480895.1 uncultured Gammaproteobacteria bacterium
GTTTCGCGACGCTCTGCCCCGCGAAATCGCAATGACCGTGCAGTGGAATCCCGCGCGCCATCGCGTATTGCCCGGACAGACGCGTGAGCTTGTGCAAACCAACGTTCTGCCGTGGCATATCGTGGGTTCAACCGACGTTACTATTGTTTCAAGCGACGTGACGTGCGAGGCGTTGTCGCTTGCGATCCCGCCATCGCCGCAACTTCTCGCGCTTGCCGCGACGGTTCTTGCTGCGCTTGCCGGCCTGGGTATCGTTGCCGCTCGCCGCGCACGGCGCGCCTAACATCGCATGGAGGTTTTTCGTCATCATTCGTTACGTTTGGCCTTGCTTGCCGCCAGCGCGGTGGTTCTTTTGCCGTTTGCCGCATTCGCAACAACCATTTCCGATATTTACGATTTGCCAACGTCAACCATCGTCAGTACGGCGTCGAACCATAAAATCACGATGACAACGGCAAGTGCATTTTCCGAAGGCGAGACGCTGACGCTGACGTTTGCAACGAGCTTTGATACATCAACGATTACCGAGGACGACGTGGACCTCGCCGACGATGGCATCGATCTCACAACCGCGTCTGACTGTTCGGGCGGTGAGCCGGCCTCGGTTGCTATCGCTTCCGACATCATTACCATAACCATCTGTGCCGGCGACGGCGGTGCAATCGCCGCGGCGAGCGTTATTGAAATCGAAATCGGTATAAACGCTTCATACGCCGGATCGGGAACGAATCGCATCACGAATCCCAGCGGTGCGGCTGGTTACGACATTGGACTCGGCGGCACGTTTGGCGACACCGGCGCCGTGTGGATCGCGATAACGAGCGACGATAATTCGGGCATTTCGTTCAGCGTTCCCGGCTCATCGGGTGGTGGTGGCGGAGGAGGCGGAGGCGGTGGAGGTGGAGGCAGTGAAGGTGGCGACGAAGGAACAACCGACGAAGAGGCTGTTGACGAAGGGACGACGGATGAAGGAACAACCGACGAAGGTACGACTGACGAGGGAACAACGGACACGGAAACGACGGAAACAGGCACGGAAGAAAGTGCTCCCGCGCCCGATACCGGAACCGAGACGCCGTCAACAGGCAGCGATACGTCGACGAGTGACACGAGTTCGTCGTCGAGCGACAGTTCCGGCGGAACATCGGAGGGTAGCACATCGGAAAGCGGCACGAGCGGCAGCAGCGGTGGAACAACCGGCGGCACATCGGCGCCAAGCGTTGAGACCGGCGCCATCGATGTCGTTGCCGAAGAGGGGACGTCGTCATCCGGCGATGTTGCGCTTGGCGACAGTGGTGCCGATGAAGAAGGCACGAGCGTGCCCGAGACGCCGCAAGCGACGCCAGGCGATGATCAAGCGCCAACGCCGGTCGCAGAAAACGCAAACACGCCGATTACTAAACTCCTTTCGCCCTTTCTTCCCACATCGGCCGTGGTTGCGATGGGGAAGATCGAAACCGTGGTGAACGAAGCGCTAGAAGACATCCGTGCTGTTCCCGAAGTGCAGCAGGCGGTTGATGTTGCGGTACCCGCGACTGCGGCTGCTGCGGCCGTTTCGACGGTCGCACTCGCGTCGTCGTTCAGCCTTATTCCGTATTTGCACTATCTCATCACCTCGCCCGTGCTCTTGTTTTGGCGGCGGAAACGCAAGGCGTATGGTGTCGTCTACAATGCGATGACGAAAATCGCCGTCGACTTGGCGACGGTGCGTATTTTTGACGCAGCGACCGGGCGCCTTGTGCGCTCGGCCGTCACCGATACGGCAGGACGTTATGCGTTTGTCATGAACCCCGGTCAGTATCGCGTCGCGGTAATCAAGTCCGGCTTCGTCTACCCAAGCACCTATTTGGCCGACGTGAAGGACGATGGTGCGTTTCTTGATGTGTATACCGGTCAAACGATCGAGGTAACGGCAGACAGCGCAACGATAGCGGCGAACATCCCGCTCGATCCCGCCGATCACATCAATGCGGCGCCGCGGCGCCTTGCCGTTATGCGTTTTTTGCGACGGCTCCAGTACGGCGTTGCCATTTCGGGCGTCGTCATCACGGCGATCGCGTACGTTCTTCGTCCAACATTGTTTACGTTCGCCATGATTGGTGTGCAAGTTGTTGTGCTCCTTTTTGTCCATCGTTTGTCGCGAGCGCGTCGGCCGAAGGGCTGGGGCATCGTGTACGACGCAACATCACGCAAGCCTGTGGGCAATACCGTCGTCCGTCTGTTTGAACCGAAGTATAATAAGCTCGTCGAAACCACCCTTACGGACAAGCTCGGGAGGTACGCCTTTGTTTTGGGACCGAACGAGTATTTCGCAAGCTATGCGAAGCCGGGCTACAAAGAGGCGGTTGTCCGGCCGATTGACTATCGCGCCAACACCGAACCGACACCGGTCGCGGTTGACGTGCCGCTTGAACGCGAGGGGGACGTATGACGAACGGCGCACATCCATCGCAGCGATACGCGCTCGCCAAGCGGCTCTTGGCGTGTTTCGTGCTGTGCGTGATTGCGCTTTCCGGTGCGTTCGTCGCTGCGTCGTCAGTATTTGCCGCGTCGGCACCGAATATCCT
>CAYZRQ010000112.1:0-2553 GCA_964480895.1 uncultured Gammaproteobacteria bacterium
CCGCCTTCTGGGCGCTGACGCGGCAGCTGTGCTCACAACAGCGATCGACGTAACCGCATCGGGACGTATCGCGGTCGTCGATGACGTCACCGTGTGTGCGCCCCGCGGTAAGGCCACGGTTGGTGTTCGCCACGTGGTGCGCGACGCTGCGCGGTCCGAGGTACGAAGCCGCCTGACGCTCATGCCCGAGGCGCACGGCACGCAGGCGTTCGCTCGTGCCGAGCAGATGCTTCTTGGCGAGCGGCCGTTTGCGGGTGCCATTCCCGAGCTTGATATTCGCGTTGACGACGTGGCGTGCGGCCACGCGGCATGGGTGGCCAGGCCGCGGGAACGCGACCGATTTTATTTGACGGCGCGCGGTATTTCCGAATCGGCGGTCGACGACATGCTCGCCCAAGCGTTTTTATGTCCCATTGCGATATGACGTCACCATGGCGGCAAAACTTTCCCGCGCTTCGCGACAACGCTGTTGCGTATCTTGACCATGCGTCGACGTGCCAAGTGCCTGACGTTGTCCTTGCGGCAACAGCGGCATACGAGGCGCTCGGGCGCGCAAACGCGCACCGCGGACTATACCCGTGGGCCGAGCGCGCTACGGCGGCATACGAGGCGGCGCGCACATCGGTCGCCGCATTCGCGGGCGCCGATCCGGCGCGGCTTGTGTTTACGAAAGGCACGACCGATGGCCTGAATCTTGTTGCTGCGTCGCTTGCAGAGCGGCTCGGTCCCGGTGATGAGGTCGTGGTAACGCTTGCCGACCATCACTCCGGCCTCTTGCCGTGGCGCGTCGCCGCGTTGCGCCGCGGTTTCACCGTTCGCACCATCGGCCTCACGCCGACGGGAGAGCTTGCGGTCGACCGACTGCGTGCCATGCTTGGTCCGGCTACGCGCGTCGTGGCGCTACCGATGGCGTCGAACGTACTTGGAACGCTGTACCCGGTCGCGGAGGTTGTGCGCGTGGCCGCGGCCGTTGGTGCTTTCGTTGTTGTCGATGCCGCACAGGCGGCGGGGCACGTCCCACTCAACTTCGCGGCACTCGGTTGCGACGTGCTCGCGTGGGGCAGCCACAAAATGTACGGCCCAATCGGCATCGGCGCGCTCGCCGTGTCCGAGCGTCTGTTTGGGACGCTCGTGCCAACCGCATGGGGTGGCGGCATGGTCGACTCGATCGAGCCTTTGACACGCCGTGGCGGCATTGCCGGTCTCGAAGCCGGGACGCCCAACGTCGCCGGTGCGGTTGGATTCGCGGCCGCGGCAGCGTGGCTTGCGGGAATCGGCTGGGATGCCATTGCCGCGCATGAACGTCGGCTGCTCGAGCAGCTTCTCGCCGCACTTGCCGCACTGCCCGTACGCATCGTTGGCTCGTCAACCACGAGCGGGCGCATCGGTATCGTCTCGTTCAATCTTGACGGCGTGCATTGCCACGACGTGGCGCAAATACTCGGCGCGCATGGCGTGTGCGTGCGTTCAGGGCATCATTGCGCCGAGCCGCTCGCGGCCGTGTTTGCGCCATCGGGATCGGTGCGCGCAAGCCTTGGACTCCCCAACGACGAACGCGATATCGACCGTCTTGTTGAAGGACTTCGTGCGGCGCAGCGCATGTTTTGTTGACAATGATGGGGTCGTGTTTAACGATAACTTGGCCGATCGGTCAGGTTATCGTTAAAACGCATCATACTTTCGTCTCTTTTACCTATGTCCGACGACATGTACCGCAATCACGTCCTTGACCACGTGCGCCATCCGCGCCGTTTCGGGTCGCTTGCGTCGCCGACGTTTTCGGCGTCGGGCGTGAACGCGGGTTGCGGCGACCGGCTTGACGTCGACGTGGCGGTCGGCGAAAATGGCGTGATCGCTGACGTGGCGTTTCGCGGCGCGAGCTGCGCCATTGCCACCGCAAGCGCGTCGCTCTTAGCCGAGTTGCTTGTTGGCAAAAGCATCGATGAGGCCCTTTTGCTCCGGCTTGTCGACGTCGAGCGCCTCCTCGGCACCACGGTTCCGCCAATGCGTGCCCGATGCGCCAGTCTTCTCCTCTCGGCCGTCGTACGCGGCATCACCCTATGGAAAACGGACTTGTCGTCGACAACCTAACCGTCGTACGCGCCGGAGTTCCGGTGGTTTTGGGTTGCTCGTTTGCCGCTTCAAGCGGCGATCTCGTCCATCTTGTTGGCGCGAACGGGGCGGGGAAGAGTTCGTTACTCCTCGCAATCATGGGGCATTCCGATTGCGTTGTTGCTTCGGGTGATATGCGTTTTCGCGATACGTCGCTCTTGCCGCTCCCAACATACGAACGGGCGCGACGCGGCATATTTTTGGCGCACCAGGAGCCGCCGACGCTGCCGGGTATTTCAATTGCCGGCATGATTCGCGCAAGCGCCGAGGCCATGGGGGTGGGGTTGTCGGTTCCCGAGGTTCAGGCGCGGATCCGTACGGCGTGCGAGGCTGTCGGCGTTGACGAGATATTTTCCCGTCGTTTTCTTGGCGCTGATCTGTCGGGCGGGGAAAAGAAGCGTGCGGAACTTATCCAATTACTCCCCTTGCCCCCGCGGGCGG
>CAYZRQ010000113.1:0-2530 GCA_964480895.1 uncultured Gammaproteobacteria bacterium
AAGCCGCTGACACTCCTCGACTTCGATCGGGATGCGATCGATGACGCCCGAATCGGAATTCATAAGCGCGGCCATGAACTCGGCCGGGTAGTACGCCTTCAAGTACGCCGTGCGGTAGGCGATCATGGCGTAGCATGCGGCATGCGACTTGTTGAATCCGTACGCAGCAAAATCTTCGAGCTTTTGGAAAATCGCCACCGCCGTCGCTTCCTTCACACCATTTTTCACGGCGCCGTCGATGAATTTCGTTTTCATCTTCGCCATGAGCTCGGCAATTTTTTTGCCCATCGCCTTGCGCAGCGCGTCAGCTTCGCCGCCCGTGAACCCTGCAAGGTCTTTGGAGACTTGCATGACTTGTTCCTGATAGACGGGAATGCCATACGTCTCACGGAATGCGTTTTCCATGAGCGGGTGTTCGTACGCGACTTTTTCAACGCCGTGCTTGCGACGGATGAAGCTCTCGATGAACTGCATCGGACCCGGACGATATAAGGACACCATGGCGATGATGTCCTCAAACGCCGTCGGCTTGAGCTCGCGGATGTAGCGCTTCATCCCGTCGGATTCCAGCTGGAACACGCCGGTTGTGTCGCCGCGACCGAGCAGCTCGAACGTTTTCACATCGTCAAGCGGAATCGTGTCGATGTCGATGCGCACGCCATGAACGGCGCGAATAATATCGAGCGCGTCTTCGATGACCGTAAGGTTCGACAAGCCGAGAAAATCCATTTTGACAAGACCGACGGCCTCGGCCGAGTTGAGCGAGTATTGGGTAACGAACGCCATGTCCTCATGCTGGCCCTGCTGGATCGGCACGCGCTCGATAAGCGGCTTGTCGCCGATAACGATGCCGCACGCGTGCTGCGACGCGTGGCGAGGATTGCCCTCGAGTTTCGCGGCGAGGTCGATCACGCGGCGCGACATGGGGTTTGTCTCGTACAGCTGGCGCAAATCGGACGACTCGACGATGGCGACCTTGAGTGGCGTGTGTTTGCCCTGCACGGGCGGTGGAACGACTTTGGCGATGAGATCGGCCTCCTGGAACGACAGCCCGAGCACGCGAGCGGCATCGCGAACAGCAGCGCGCGGCATAAGCGTCCCGAATGTAATGATGCCCGCACAGTGGTCGGCGCCGTATTTCTGTGCGATGTAATCGAGCACCTTGCCGCGCCCGCGGTCGGCAAAGTCGGTGTCGATATCGGGCATCGAGATACGGTCGGGATTAAGAAAACGCTCGAACAGAAGTCCGTAACGCAAAGGCTCGATGTCGGTGATGTTAAGCGCGTACGCGACGATACTTCCCGCGGCCGATCCGCGTCCGGGCCCGACGAGCACGCCATTTTTCTTCGCCCAGTTAATATAGTCTTGGACGATAAGAAAGTACGACGAGAACCCCATCTTGACGATGGTCTCGTACTCGTATGCGAGCCGCGACGTAATTTCGTCGGTAAGCGGCTCGCCGTAACGACGGCAGAGTCCGTCCATGCACAGTTCGTGCAGCACCTCGTTGTCGGACTTGCCGGCGGGAAGCGGAAAAATCGGCAGATAATTTTTGCCGATGTCCATAACGAAATCAATGCGGTCCGCGATGGCGCGCGTGTTCGCCGCCGCTTCGGGAACGTCGGCAAATGCCGCCATGATCTCCTCGGGCGTACCGAACGATAAATCGACATCCTCGGTACTCGTCCGCCGAAAATCCTCAAGCGTGCGGCCGCGCTGAATGCACAGTTGCGCTTCGTACGCTTCGCGGTCGTCGGGGTCGAGGTAGAACGTATTTTTCGTTGCAACAAGCGGCGCGCCAGTTTTTGCCGCGAGTGCGCGATACGCGGCGTTCGCCTCGACTTGGCGCGGCATGTCGGGGTGATGGATGAGTTCGAGATAAAAATTCTCAACGCCAAAAATATCCTGATATTCACGAATGAGCGCTTCCGCTTTGACGAGATCGCCGTTGACGATTGCGGTCGGCACTTCGCCGCTCACGGCGCCCGAGAGCGCGATAAGGCCGGCGGCATGGTCGCGTAAAAACGGCTTGTCAACGCGCGGCTTGTAGTAGAAGCCTTCGAGAAATCCGGTTGAAACAATACGCAGCAGGTTGCGATAGCCGACGGCGTTTTGGACGAGCAGCACAAGCCGATGCGGCCGGTCGTCGATGCGGCCGCGACGATCGGTCATGAGATGCGGCGCGAGATAGATGTCAGCGCCGATGATCGGCTTCATCTCCTGATCTTTGCACGCCTTAAAAAACTCCACCGCGCCGTACAGCGCGCCGTTGTCCGTGAGCGCAAGCGCGCTCATGCCGAGCGACTTCGCACGCGCAATGAGCGTCTTGGGCTTGGGAAGCGCCTCAAGGAGCGAATAATGCGAATGCGCGTGGAGGTAGACGAAATCCTTGGGATCCATGGGGGTAAGTTACCACAAATAACAAAACCGGAAATCATCCGGTTTTGGGCGTTCCAACGCTACATCCGTTCGCGCGACCTGAGCGCATCCATGATCTTTTTGATGCCGTCGGCCATACTCGAAAGCGCCG
>CAYZRQ010000114.1:0-850 GCA_964480895.1 uncultured Gammaproteobacteria bacterium
GGGCGACGCCGGCCACGCGAACGGCGCCGGCGAGCGTTTTCCGCCATTCCGTTCGGTCGATGCCGATGACGCGATAGCAGTCCCACAGCTCCTGCGCCATGGTTCGCGGAACCATGAGCCACGCGCGAGTGATCGCGTGTTGGGCCATGATCGAGACCGTGTGCGCACGGTAGCCGTCGATCTTGTGGATCTCGGGATCGCGGACTGTTTCCGTGGCGCGGGTCAGGAACGCGATCTTGAGGAGCAGCTCACTGCCTTCGCACGCCGCGTTGCGGGTGTGGCGGTCGAGTTCGATCGCGAGCGCTTGATCGAACACCGATTTGACTTGGTACTCGGGGTTGCTCGAGAAACGCTGCGCGAACGCGCTGCCCGCGTCGGCCGCCGCACGGATTGCGCCAATTCTCACCGTTTCCGGCGTCGGCGTGGCACGCGGGGCAAAGGTGAGGAGCACGTGATCCTCGAGACGAGGACGGGAGGTCTTGGCGATCGCCACTGATTGCTGCACGTTTTCTCCGGAGCATTGGCCATTCGCAGGCCGTTTTTTGAACGCGAACCAGCAAATATAGCAGGCTTTCGTGGTTTTGGCAAGTTACCGACCAAAACGAAAAAAACGTCATCGAAGACATTTTTCTCGTGAATACTAGGATGATTCATTACATCACTCCGTGGCGGCGGCGTTCGTGTTCCGTCAAATATTGTTTGCGGATGCGGACGTTTTTCGGGGTTACTTCGCACAACTCGTCGGTATCGATGTACTCAAGCGATCGCTCGAGGTTCATATCGATCGGCGGCGTGATGACGACGATATGGTCGGCACTGGCGGCGCGCATGTTCGTCAACTTCTTTTCGC
>CAYZRQ010000114.1:860-2491 GCA_964480895.1 uncultured Gammaproteobacteria bacterium
GCTCATCCCGATGACCATGCCTTCGTAGACCTCAATACCCGGCGCAATGAACAGTGGTCCACGTTCCTGCACCGACGCGAGTGCATACGGCGTCGTCACACCCATGAAGCCCGAAATAATGCTGCCGGTGGTGCGGCGGCTGATATCGCCCTTGTGCGCTCCGTAGTGGTTGAAGACGTGGGAGAGCGTTCCTTCGCCTTTCGTGTCGGTCATGAACTCCGTACGATAACCGAGTAGTCCGCGTGTCGGCACCAAGTACTCAAGGCGTGTGGAGCCGTTTTCGCTCATGAGGTTGACCATTTCGCCTTTGCGACGGCCGAGTTTGTCGATGACCGTGCCTGAAAACTCGTCGGGAACGTCAACGATAACCGTTTCAATAGGTTCGAGCAGCGCGCCGTTTTCCTCTTTTGTGATAACTTGCGGCTGCGAAACCTGAAGCTCAAATCCTTCACGGCGCATCTGTTCGATGAGCACTGCGAGGTGCATTTCACCGCGTCCCGAGACTTTGAACGTATCGCCATTGTCGGGAAATTCGACTTTCAGCCCAACATTCGTTTCGAGTTCGCGCTCCAAACGCTCCCGAATCTGCCGCGACGTTACGAGCGTGCCTTCGCGTCCGGCGAACGGCGACGTGTTTACCATGAAATTCATCGTGAGCGTCGGCGCATCGATACCGATCGAGGGCAATGCTGCGGCGTCGGCATCTTCCGCGACCGTTTCGCCAACGAAAATATCAGGGATGCCGGCAATCTGGACGATGTCACCGGCCTCGGCTTCGTCCACCTCAATTTTCACAAGTCCCTTGTGTGTGAAGAGTTTGGTTACGGTGTGATTTTCGCGCTCGCCGTCCTGCTTGATGACGGTTACTCTCATGCCGCTTTTCACCGTGCCCTCATAAATCCGCCCGACGCCAATGCGGCCGAGGTAGTTATCGTACTTGAGGTTGGCGACTTGCATGCGCATCGGGGCATCGGTATCGCTCAACGCCTTCGGAACATTGTTGAGGATAATATCAAATAGCGGGCGAAGGTCTTTGCTCTCGTCCTCAAGTTGCAGCTTGGCAACGCCTTCGCGGCCGATGGCGTAGAGGTGCGTAAAATCAAGTTGTTCCTCGCTTGCGCCAAGTTCGACGAAAAGGTCGAAAATCATGTTGAGGACGTGATCGGGGCGCGCGGTCGGCTTGTCAATTTTATTGATGACGACGATCGGCTTGAGCCCGAGCGCGAGCGACTTGCGCAACACGAACTTCGTTTGCGGCATCGGACCTTCGTAGGCGTCGACGAGAAGAAGAACCGAGTCGACCATGCGCAATACGCGCTCGACCTCGCTGCCAAAGTCGGCGTGGCCGGGCGTGTCGACGATGTTGATCTTGACGCCATCGACCATAATAGCCGTATTTTTGGCGTAAATCGTAATGCCACGCTCGCGTTCGAGCTCGTTTGAATCCATGACGCAATCCTCAACAATATCGCGTTCACTGAACGTGCCGGACTGCTTGAGCATGGCGTCGACGAGCGTTGTTTTGCCGTGGTCGACGTGAGCGATGATGGCGATGTTCCGGAATTCCATAAAGATTGGCGAAGTATGGCCGAGATTTTGGCTTTCGTCAAGCGATATATCTTCACACTCAG
>CAYZRQ010000115.1:0-2477 GCA_964480895.1 uncultured Gammaproteobacteria bacterium
GTCGGCGTCCCTGAACGCCCGCGGGCGTCGAATGTGGTACTGCTTGGGTCATAGGGTTAGAACTCAAGTCCGTTTTCACGGGCCGCATCGGCAAGTGCCTTCACACGTCCGTGATACAGATACGAACCGCGGTCAAAAATGACGCGCGTGATACCGGCGGCTTTTCCGGCTTTGGCGATTTCGGCACCGATCGCTGCGGCGCGCGCAAGCGGCGTCGCATTTTTCGCTGCCGCAAGATCGCTCGCGGCAGCAAGGGTGCGGCCGAGATCATCGTTAATAAGCTGAGCCGTCATGTGTTTATCAGATCGGAAAACGCACAGACGCGGACGTTCCGCAGTGCCGTGAATTTTTGATCGCGTGCGGATGGCGCGGCGTTTCGTTCGCGCGCGCTTCGCAAGAATTTGGTTGCGCTGCATAGTCGTGCTTATTCGCTCTTCGAGGCCTTACCCGCCTTGCGACGGACGACTTCATCGGTGTAACGGAACCCCTTGCCCTTGTACGGCTCCGGCTTTTTGAGCGACCGGATTTGCGCCGCAACGCGACCCAGGAGTTCGGCATCGGCCGAGGACAGTGTCAGAATATTATTCTCGATCTTCGCCACGACTCCCAAGGGCAGCGGGTAGGTCACGTCATGCGAAAATCCGAGTGCGAAGACGAGCGTCGTGCCCTGAAGGTTCATCTTGAAACCGACGCCGTTCAATTCGAGCGCTTTCGTGAAACCATTACTCACGCCGGCCACGAGCTTCGCGATAATCGCGCGCATGGTTCCCCATACGGCGCGGTCCTCGCGATCTGGGTCGTCGACGGTAACGTCAAGACGCATCGCGCCGTCGTCTTGAACGAGCGACGTGACGTGCGCATGCGGATGCAACGCCATGGAAAGCTCCCCCTTGGGACCTTTGACTGCGACCGAATCCGTAGTGATGGTTGCCGTGACGTCCTTCGGAAGGACGACCGGTTGTTTGCCGATGCGCGACATATTAGTAGACTTCACAGATAAGCTCACCGCCGAGACGACGCTTGCGTGCCTCGCTGTTCGTCATAAGGCCGTTGGGCGTCGAGATGATGGCGCAGCCGAATCCCGAACGCACGCGGCTCAAATCATTCGCTTTCACGTAAATACGGCGGCTCGGTTTGGACAAGCGCGTAATCGTAGAGATCGCCGGATCGCCGCCATCGCGGTACGCAAGCTTGATGCGCAACATCGGTCGCGCGCCCTCGGTGAACGTTTCAACGCCCGCAACAAAACCTTCGCCCTCGAGGAGCTTGGCAATGGCGAACTTGAGTTTGGACATCGGCATGGGGACATCCTTGGCGCGAACCATGCTCGCGTTGCGGATTCGGGTCAACATGTCGGAAACGGGATCGTTCATCATAGGGTTACCAGCTTGCTTTTCGAATACCCGGAATCTCGCCGACGTTGGCAAGCTCGCGGAAGCAGATGCGGCACAGACCGAAGGCGCGCATGAAGAAACGCTTACGGCCGCAGCGCCAGCAGCGGTTGACGCGACGCGTCATGAATTTCGGCTTCTTGAGCGACTTGGCGATTTGGTTGGTCGTTGCCATAGATTACTGCTGTGATTTTCCGACGAACGGAAGCCCAAGCGATCGCAGGAGCGCGAGGCCTTCCTCGTGATTCTTCGCGGTCGTTGTGATCGTGACCTGCAATCCGTGGATCGACTCGACTTCGTCGGGACGAATTTCCGGGAACGCGATGTGCTCGACGAATCCGTAGTTAAAATTGCCTTGTGCGTCAACGGCGCTCTCGGGGATGCCGCGGAAATCGCGGATGCGCGCGAACGCGACGTTCGTGAGCTTCGTCAAAAAGTCCCACATCCGCTTGCCGCGCAACGTCGCCATGACACCGACGACCATACCTTCGCGGACTTTGAAACCGGCGATCGATTTCTTCGCCTTCGTTTTGACCGGCTGCTGCCCCGTGATGCGGCGAAGCGTATCAACGACAACGTCGGCAAATTTGGCGTCCTTGCCTTTGCCGAGGCCGGCGTTCACCGTGATCTTCACGATCGACGGCGTCTCGTGGACATTGCTACGATGAAACTGCTGCCGGAGTGCCGGAGCCGAGACTTTCGCAAATTGTTCCTGGAGTTTCTGCATATTAGCCGATCTCGGTCACGCCCTTTTTTGAGCGGATCACTCGTACTTTCACGGTCTTGCCGTCCTTCGTCGCCATCGTGTAGCCAACGCGGCCGATCTTCCCATCCGCGACGAGCGCCACGCGCGACGCGCGGATCGGAGCGAAGTACGTCACGCGCTGTCCGGGCTGCTTGCCGCGGCGCTTGACGTGACGAACCGTTTTGTTGAGTCCATCGATGACGACAAGGCCGTCCTTGGGGAACGCCTGCGTCACTTTACCCTCTTTTCCTTTTTCTTTGCCCGCAATCACGCGGACGAGGTCACCAGTTTTGATCTTCATACGTTAGAGGACTTCAGGCGCCAGCGAAACGATCTTCGTG
>CAYZRQ010000116.1:0-2459 GCA_964480895.1 uncultured Gammaproteobacteria bacterium
TCTTCGTACGGCCGCTTTCGTCATTGACGAGAGCGGCCGTTTCTGCTATATTTCCTATCTGGAGGTGTCATGTTTCGTCTCGTTCGCGCCATTCCCTACTGGCTGCAAGGCCCGCTCGTCGTGCTCGCCCAGGCCCTCGCCGTGGCGGCCATCATCTTGCGGGTGGACTACGCCCCCGAACCACTCCTCGCACCATGGGCCGAACTACGGATCGTTCTCACGGACGCCGTGCTGTTCCCGGTGGCGATGTTCGGCCCGTACCTGTGGCTCTACGAATGGCTGATGGCGTGGATCGCGCCGATCACGCCGTCCAGGGCCTAGCCCGTACCGCGCATGTCACCCGCTCAAGCGGACGGCGTGCGCGGTTTTGCGTTTGGGAGTACACTCGCACAAACCATCGTCGTCGATGCTATGCGTACCGCACGATTTTTCGTTCCCGAAGAATGGATCGCCCGTTCAGCCGAGGCGTTTACTATTCCGGCCGGACCAACGCATAAACAACTTATTTCCGTGCTGCGAGCGAAGATCGGCGACCCTTTGAGTCTCATGACAAACAATGGCGAAGAAATCGACGGGCGCATTACCGACATCGGCCGCAGTGCCATCGTCGGCGTTATCGCCGGTTCGACCGTTGCCAAGCCGCTCCGTCCCGACATTGTGGTGTGCGCGGCCATGACGAAGCGCGACACGTTCGAATGGATGCTGCAAAAATGCACGGAGCTTGGTGCGAACGGGTTTATTCCGATGTACACCGATCGCGTCGTCAAACGTCCCAAAGACATCCCCCGCCGCTGGCGCGACATCGTCCGTGAAGCGTCGGAACAATCCGGCCGCGTGACCATGCCCACGATCGAAGAGCCACGCACGCTCGGCGCCACGCTTGGTGCGTACAAAAAACACACACTCATCGCACTCCACGAATCAGCGGGCGTAGCGTCCCTTCCCACTGTGCGCGACATGGATCACGTCGCGATGTTCATCGGTCCCGAAGGCGGATTCACGGACCCCGAAATCGCGCTCATGAAAGACGCCGGCGCAAGCATCGTTAAGCTTGGCAGCCTCGTGATGCGCGCCGAAACTGCTGCCGTTGCCGCGCTTACGCTGTTGCGGTTGACGTAATATCAACGAGCCGCGTATCGGCCGAGGCGCCGAGCGTGAGGCTCACCGTAACGTCAGGATGCCAATCAATGCCAAGAATTGCGTTCGGCCACTCCGCAAGAATCACCGTGTCCGGCCGCCGATACGCATCGAGCTCGAGCGCACGAAGCTCGAATACCTGGGTAAACCGATAGAAATCAACGTGAATCACCCGCCGAATGGTTGGGTGATTTGGTATGGCGTATTCATGTATGACGGTAAACGTCGGCGACGTCACACGCTCCATGCTGCCAAGCGCAGCAACGAGACCTTGCGTAAACGTCGTCTTCCCTGCTCCGAGGTCACCCACAAGTGCCACAAACTCGCCGCCCGTTAGGCTTCCGGCAAGCAGAGCGGCCGCGGCCTGCGTTTCGGCAGCCGAGTGCGTTTCGTAATGGTTCGTTGTCATACGGCTTACGCGATATCCATATTCGGTTGCGCGACAAGCCGGAACGGATCAACGCTATTACCTTGCCGCGCTCGAAAGTAGCCCGCGACAGCAATCATAGCCGCGTTGTCAACAGAAAACGTGAACGCGGGAACGCACAACGGAAGACCGAGCGCGGCGCATGCCTCACCAAGCTGACGTCGCAACTCGCGGTTCGCCGCCACGCCGCCGGCAAGCACAACCGATGCCGGATGATACCGCTCGACCGCAAGCGCAGTCTTCCCCACAAGCACGTCAATCACCGCCTGCTGAAACGACGCGGCAACGTCGCTACGAAAAGCATCGTCATGCAAACGCGCCTCGTGTTCACGAAGCGTGTAGAGCACGGCGGTTTTGAGCCCCGAAAACGAAAATTCGAAGTCGTCGCGACCCCGCATGGCGCGCGGAAAAACGAACGCGTCCACATTCCCCGTCCGGGCAAGCTCTTCAACGCGCGGTCCGCCCGGGTACGCCAAACCAAGCATCTTCCCCACCTTGTCGAACGCTTCACCCGCCGCGTCGTCGCGCGTTTCGCCAAGACGCTCGAAAACGCCGTGATCCTTCATGAGGACGAGTTCGGTGTGACCACCCGATACAATCAACGCGAGCGCCGGAAATGCTGGCACATCGCTGTCGGTCAGCCAGCTCGCGTAAATATGTCCCTCAAGATGGCAGACGGGAATAAGCGGCTTTCCCCACGCCCAAGCGAGCGTTTTCGCGGTTTCAACGCCCACACGAAGCGCCGGCGCCAACCCCGGCCCAGCCGTCACCGCAATGGCGTCAATACCCTCACCCGTTGCCGGAACGAGCTGATGAAGCATCGGCGCAAGCACTTCAAGATGCTCTCGTGCCGCAACCTCGGGCACGACACCGCCGTACGCCGCGTGGATATCGA
>CAYZRQ010000117.1:0-2337 GCA_964480895.1 uncultured Gammaproteobacteria bacterium
CAAAACGCTTACGTATCCGATGGCGGCAGTCACTTTATTTTTAACGATATCGTCTTCCATACGGCAAGGCTAAGGATCAATTTGGGGCCACGATAACACGAGATCTCGCTCGCGGAAAGATGGCCGGCATCGTTCCTCCCCCGTCAGGTATGTCCACCCCCATGGAATAGGTTATCCACAGGCAATTAAAACGAAAACGGAGCTGAAGCTCCGTTCCCGTTGAACATTCGATTTTTGACGTCTAGTACATGTCTCCCATGCCCGGCGCGCCGGCGGGAGACGACTTTTCGTCTTTCGGCGCTTCAGTGATCGCCGCCTCGGTGGTGAGAATCATCACCGCGACCGATGCCGCGTTCTGCAGCGCCGAGCGTGTCACCTTTGCCGGATCGACAATACCTGCGGCAACCATGTCAACCTCCTCGCCCGTCGACGCATCCCAGCCGCGGTTGCCCGACAGCGCCTTCACGCGCTCGACGATAACGCCGCCTTCATGCCCGGCGTTCTCGGCAATCAGGCGCAACGGCATCTCGATAGCACGCCGCAGAATATCAACGCCCGCCTTCTCGTCGCCAAGAAGATTGAGCACGTCAAGCTTGCTCGCGGCGCGGATGAGCGCCACGCCGCCGCCCGCCACAATCCCCTCCTCGATCGCCGCCTTGGTCGCGGCAACCGCGTCCTCGATGCGATGTTTCTTTTCCTTCATTTCGACTTCGCTCGCCGCACCGACTTTGATGACGGCAACACCGCCCGAAAGTTTCGCCATGCGCTCACGAAGTTTTTCTTTGTCAAAATCCGAATCGGTTTCGTCGAGCTGCGCGCGAAGATTGCCGATGCGCTCCGCGATCTTATTCTTCTCGCCCGCGCCTTCAACGATCGTCGTTGTGTCCTTCGTCGACACCACGCGCCGCGCGCGACCGAGGTCGGTGAGCGCCGTTGTTTCGAGCTTCATGCCCTTCTCGGGGCTGACAACCGTCGCACCGGTCACGATCGCGATATCATCAAGCATCGCCTTGCGTCGGTCGCCGTATGCTGGCGCCTTCACCGCGAGCACGTTGAACATGCCGCGCAGTTTGTTGACGACAAGCGTTGCGAGTGCCTCGCCGTCGACGTCCTCGGCAAGAATGACGAGTTCCTTTTTGCCCGAACGCGCGAGCGCCTCAAGCAGCGGCAAAATATCCTGAATCGCGCTGATCTTCTGGTCGGTGACAAGCACCGGCACGTCGTGATACTCGGCCTCCATCCGTTCGCTGTTCGTCACCATGTAGTGCGAAACGTAACCCTTATCGAACTGCATGCCTTCGACAACGTCGACGTCAATGCCGAAGGTTGTGCCTTCTTCGACGGTAATAACGCCGTCGTTGCTCACCTTCGCCATAGCACTTGCAATGGTCTTGCCGATCTCGGGGTCGTTAGCGGAAATCGACGCGACCTGCTCAATTGCGGAACCGGCAACCGGCGTCGCGATTTCCTTGATGCCCGCGACGATCGCTTCGACGCCCTTTTCCATGCCGCGGCGCAACGCCTGCGGATTCGCGCCGGCGGAAACGATGCGCATACCGTCGGCAATCATCGCCTGTGCAAGCACCGTCGCCGTCGTCGTGCCGTCGCCCGCAACGTCGTTTGTTTTGCTTGCGACCTCTTTGACGAGCGACGCGCCCAAATTTTCAAGCTTGTCGGCGAGGTCGATCTCTTTGGCGACCGATACGCCGTCCTTCGTTACCATCGGCGAACCGAATCCGCGGTCGATGATGACGTTGCGCCCCTTAGGACCGAGCGTCACTTTGACGGCGTTCGCGAGTTTGTCGACGCCTTCCTTGATCTTCTTGCGTGCCTCGTCGTTGAACGTAATAATCTTTGCCATAGGGTTAGTCGATAACAACGGCCATGACATCGTCGGCCGAGAGTACCAAGTACGTGTCGTCGCCCAGCTTCACTTCGTCGGGTCCGTATTTTTTAAAGACGACATTGTCGCCGACGTTCACGTCAATCGATTGACGAGAACCGTTCTCAAGCATCTTGCCCGGGCCGACGGCGATAACTTTGCCCTGCTCCGGACGTTCCTTTTCGGCGGTATCGGGAATGATGATGCCGGTCGCGGTAACGGCCTCCTTTGCAAGCGACTGCACTACGATGTGACTGCCAAGCGGTTTGAGCTGCATAGAAACACTTTTTATGACACGATGTTGCCTAGCGCGCTGGCACTTGTCAAGAAGGAGTGCTAAATAACTCGTCGCCAAAACGAAACGCCGCACTCCCGAAGGAATGCGGCGCAGGAGTGTAGAAACTAGGACTCGAGAAGCTCGGTCAGCTGCCACAAAACGCGAGTCTCCGTAGCAG
>CAYZRQ010000118.1:0-2332 GCA_964480895.1 uncultured Gammaproteobacteria bacterium
GTGGTGATCGGAGAATAAGCGGTAAACAAAATCGCGCACAACCGCTTTTTTTGACCGCGGGATTGCCTTGACGAACGCATTGCCGTATTCGTAAATGTTGTACTGGCCGAACGCCTGTAGGACGTTGTTAAGGTACGCCTGCGCAGCGTCGGGCGACTCGGCAGACGCCACGATGCGCACGTTTGCCTCGAGCCCGGCCTTTGACATTTTGTTCTCGATGCCTTCGAGCATCTTTTGCTCGGCTTGTGAAAGCTTGCGCTCGCGGCGCTTGTTCTCGGCGCGCTCACGCGATTCTTTCGACGACATCCATGATCCCTTCCCGCCGCGCAGCGCCTCCTTGAACGAGAAACCCTCGTTCATCTTTTTGACGATGCGCTGCCCAAGCCCACGCCACTGTCCATGCGCCGGACGAATAAGATACTGAATAGCAACGCCGTCACCCTCTGCGACTTTCGACAGCGCGTTCGTGAGCGGATTAAGCGGGTCGGATTCGAGGTCCTTGTATGTTTTTATCGGCAGTGCGCTCGGTTGTTTGAATTTGACGTAACCGCCGAGCACGGTTCCCGTCGGCGAAAACATGTTGTAATCCTCAACCTCCTCGAACTGCGCATGGCTCCACTGCGCGTGCACTTGCTGCTCGACGAATTCACGCATGTATTTTGGCACCGTCACATAGAACGTTACGACCTTGTCGAACGCAACGATTTCGAACGTAACCGCGTCGGTACGGCCGAGAAACCACGCCTTGATACCCTTATGCGGCTTAAGCCCGCCGATCGCGGCGAACAGCGTTTCAGCAACGCTGATCTGCTCTTTCACTTGCGTAACGTTCAATTCGGCTGTCGCTTGCGCGTCGTTCGTGTAGCGCGGCACCGTGAGCATGAACGTTACCGTGGCGTTCGGACCGCCGCGAATGTGGCTACGACGAATAAACGCCTGGCGCAGCGCGTACGCCGCGCCGAACACCGCGGCCGCCGCGAGCGCGGTCAAACCGAGCACAAACGCGAGCACAGCAAGATTGATGTCAGCGACCGCCGATACGTCAACACCCGACACGAGGTCGGGATCAATACCGAACGTTTCACTTTTTTTTGCGGCTGCAAGGAATGTTAAAATCACAAAACAGATGAAGACGTGCCGTGCTCGTCGTTCAGTCGAGCAAGACGGTCGGAAACAACTTTGGTGTGCTGCGTTGCAAACGCTCCATGCATGCCCGTCGCCGACAACAACCAATGCTCGACGCGACGCGCTGCCGTGCCGATGTGAAACGCCTTCGTGCCGAGCGTGCGCCGAAACTCCGCGGCCAGCGCATCGCCGCTTACGTCAAGCGCGCGCACCGCGTCGGGCGGCAGCCTGCCAATGTGCTTGTCGAGACCACCAGCCATAGCACCCTGTACAGCTGCAAGCAGCGGATCGGCCGTAGTGGCGGGCATGCGCTCGATTGCTGCGGACGGCGCAACGGCGGCAACGGGTTCGCCCACAGCGTTGGTGCGCTCAGGCGCCGCAAACGTACCCAAACCCAATGCCGGTTCGGCTTCCTTGCGCGCTTCGATATGCTCGCGCGCAGCGGCTTCAGGCTGACGCTCCAAAAGATCGACCATGCGTATATGTTAGCACATTTTACCCCTCGCGAACCCGCTGCCCGCTTGGTGCGTCCTCAACGCGATACCCAAGCTGCGCTATGGCGTCGCGCAATTCATCGGCGTGCTCCCAGTCCTTGCCATCGCGCGCCCTTTCGCGTTCGGCCACAAGCTTCTCCACCGCCTCGGGTACGACAACCGGTCGCGCCACGACATCCTCGAGCGCGAGGCCGAGTATCTCGTCCATGGCCAACAGCGTCGCAGCTTGCTTCGACGGCTCCATCGCGCTGCCGAGCGTTGTCCACAACACGGCAAGCGCGCCCGGCGTATCAAGATCGTCGGCAAGATGTGCGGTAAAACGTTCCATTGTCGCGGCGTCGGGGGATTGCGCGGGCTTCGGGAGGTCGCGACATGCATCAACGAGTTTGACGAATGCATTCTGCGCCGCGTTAATCGCATCCCACGTAAAATTCTGTTGCGTACGGTAATGCGCACCAAGCACGAACAACCGAAACGCAAGCGGCGCAATGCCGCGCTCTGCAAAATCGTCGAGCGAGTAGGTGTTGCCGATTGACTTGCTCATCTTGCCGCCATCGACCATGAGAAACTCGTTGTGCAGCCACACATTTGCCTCCAGCTTGCCGCGCGCGGCAAGCGTTTGCGCGATTTCGTTTTCGTGATGCACCGCAATGTGGTCAACTCCGCCGGTATGAATATCGAAGGGCACGCCCAAATACTTCTCGCTCATCGCC
>CAYZRQ010000119.1:0-2297 GCA_964480895.1 uncultured Gammaproteobacteria bacterium
CGCCCGTAGAGGCGCTCGAGCTCAACCACGACCGTTTCAATGTCTTCAACCGCCTTAACCGCCTTCAACCGCCTTAACAGCTCTTCATGAGCCACCGCAATCTCATGCACCTCGCTCACGATGTCGCCAAGCGGTAGGGGCGCCCACATCGATTGCGCCCGCGTAGCCGCGAGCTCAAGCTCCCGCTCGGCCGCAACCTCCGCCGAACGCGCAGTTGTCAGTTCCTGTTGAGCCGCCTTGTACGCAGCCTGAAGCGTGGCAATACCCTCCCCCTTCGATGCCGCCTCACCCGTTTGCAGAGCCTCCATGGCGAGCAACCGCTTGTCGCCCTGCGCGAGCTCGAGTTTCTTACCTTCGACGCGGCCGCGCGCCTCACCATGCCGACGCTCAACAAGCGCCTTTTCGTCGACAAGATTCCACCATAGCGTGCCGTAATACGCAGCCGATGCGAGGCCGAGCTCCGCCTCCACCTTTTCACGGTCGTTCAGGCGCTTCACCTGCCGGCGCAGCACGTTGAGCCGCGGCTCAAGTTCGCGCAGCAGCATGTCGATGTCGGCAAGATTCTCCGCGGATTTCTGCAGCTTGAGCAACGCCTGATGCCGCTTGATCTGCATGCCTCGCACACCGGTGGCGTCGTCAAAAAAGATCTTCCGTTCCTCCGGCGTCGATGTAAGTACATGGTCGATCATCCCCTGACCAATGACCGAATACGTTCGCTGGCCAACGCCCGCCTCGGCGAGAAGGAGCTGAATGTCGGCAAGCCGCGCCGCTTGACCGTTGACGAGATACGCCGATTCGCCGTCGCGGTAGAGGCGGCGCGTGATCGTCACCTCGGCGTAGTCGACGTTGAGCGTTTTGTCTTCGTTATTGAATACAAGCGTTACCTCCGCAAATCCCGAGCGTCCACGGCCTTCGGAGCCTGAAAAAATAACGTCCTCGGTCTTTTTACCGCGCAAAAGCTTCATCGACTGTTCGCCCAAACACCACCGGATTGCGTCGGCGAGATTGCTTTTGCCGCTACCGTTTGGCCCCACTATCACCGTAAGGGCATGCCGGTTCTGGGACGGCCCGGAAAAGCTCAATGCGGTTTTTTGCGCGAAAGTCTTGAAGCCCTGAAGCTCCATGCGGACAAGATGCATAGGTCGGAAGGAGTATAGCCTTCCGTGGTTGACGAAGCCAGAGGTTCCCCGTAAACTTGCGTATTCCTATGAACGCCATCGTGTTCCAACGCATTGCCGACCATATTCACGCCGCGAAGCATATTCTCGTGCTTGCCGACGAACGCATCGACGGCGACACCGTTGGCTGCACACTCGCCCTGTTCCACGTCCTTAGTGCCATGGGAAAACGCGTCGACATGCTCTCGCCCAAGCCGATTCCCGACATGTACGCCTTTCTTCCGGGCATGAATCACGTGGGCTTTGACGTCAACATCCTTCGCCAACCGACCATCGACCTCGTGATCGTCTGCGACAGCTCTGACGGCGGCCATCTCCCCCGTCTTCTGCCGCTTTTGGTTCGTAAGACGCCACTCATTTCCTTCGATCATCACAAATCGAACCCCCTGTACGGCGACGTGAATTGCGTCGATCCCGATGCTGCGTCGACCGCCGACCTTTTGTGGCGATTCCTTAAGACGTCCCGCTTGCCGGTGAGCCGCGACGCCGCGCACTGCGTGCTCGCCGGTATTTGTTTCGATACACAAACGTTTCTCTCGAGAAATACCACCGGCGCGTCGGTCGAAGCCGCGGTTGAGCTGACGAAACTCGGTGCCGACCTCCATGAAATCGTCCTCAATTTTTATATGAATCGATCGCAAGCGTCGCTGCGGCTATGGGGCATCGCGCTCGAACGGCTATTTTACGACGAGACATTTGATGCGATAGCGACCGCTATCGTTCCCGCGGATATCGCAAAAACCGGCGCGACAAGCGAGGACATCGAGGGCTTGTCGAACTTTCTCAATGCCGTGTTGAACGAGGGCAACGAGGTCGTTGTCTTCTACCGCCAAACCGACGACGGCGCGGTGAAAGGCAGCGTGCGCAGCCGCGGTCGTGACGTGGCGCGCCAGGCGGAACGCCTCTACGGCGGCGGCGGACACAAACTCGCCGCAGGATTCAAAATCCCCAATGCGCGGCTCGAAGAACAGAACGGCAAATGGGTTGTTGTTCGCAATCGCCCCATCTCGATCCCCGCAGCGGCCGCATGGGAGGCGCCGAACTTTTTGACCACATCGTAACTTGCCCGCATCGGATGCTCTTGGTACATTATCGCGGCACGCGGGTATCGTATAATGG
>CAYZRQ010000120.1:0-2288 GCA_964480895.1 uncultured Gammaproteobacteria bacterium
GGCGAGGGGCGATGTGAAATCTGATCCCGCGCTTCGCGATGCATGGCCGGTGTATGGGGGCGCGGTTATCGCGGCGGCCGCCGCTCTGTTCGCGCCATTTGTTCTTGGGAAGCTCGGTGCCGCCGCCCTCACCGTCAAACTCGGCTCAATGCTCGCCGCGATTATCGCAACCGCCGGAAGTTTTGCCCCGTTTGCCGTTATCGGCGCAACGGCAGTGCTTGCCTTTATCATTCACGCATCGCTGCGTGCCACAAGCATCGAGGCGACCGCAAATACGTTTGACGACGACGACGCCGATGAACCCGAAAGTCGCATTGCCGCGCTTATTCGTCCTGCCACTGTTCGTTTAACTGCGCGGCAAAGTGCATTACGCGAACGCTTCATGCAACGCCAGACGGTGTTCGTCGAGCGAACATTCGGCGCGCTCCGATCGGCCGACGAATCGCGTGCCGCGATGTTTATCGATCCCGCGATTGCCGTGCTCACTATTGCCGCGCTCATCGCGCTTGCCCTATGAACCCACTCTTCGAAGCCGCACTTCAGGTTGCCGCAATACTCGTCTTGATTCCGTTTTCAGTCGCCATCGGCGCCGTGGTTGAGTCGTGGCTCGCGAGCGCGCCGGCGCCGTCAATGCTCGCGCCATACCGTCGGCTGGCCAACATGTTTACAGAGAACCGGCAATCTCGCGGATCGTGGATAGCAAATGTGCTCCTTGCCGCATCCGTCGCACTCACGCTGGTCGCCGTTGCGAGTATTCCGGTATTTGTCGATGTGAGCCGCAGGTCGTCGAACATTCTCGTCATTATTGGGCTCATCATCATAGCCGACGTGGCACTTGCCATTTCGGCGTTCGACGAGGACGAACGATCGGCTAAACGTCGTACGTGGTCATTGCCGCGCATCGCAGGCGCAAGCGTACCGCTCCTCGTTGCCACGTGTACGCTCGTCGCGACGTCGGGTTCGGCAGAGGCCGCATACCTTGCGGGAAGCGCAACCCCGCGCGACATTCTCGCGCTCGCCGCCCCGGTAGGCGTATTCCTTCTTGCAGCATGTACGCGGTTGGTTCCATTCTCGGCGCCGTTTACCGGCCGCTCACTCGCCCTTGCACAGCTTGCGAGGCTCGCGACGTCGTTCGCGCTTGCCGCGCTTGCCGTACGCATGTTGTTCGCGCTGCCGTTCATTGATTCCGCCAATGCGCTGTATGGCATCGCGCCGTTCGCAATCGTCTTTGCGCTCCTCTTGGGCGCTTTGGGCGCGCTGTTTCATGCGGCCATCGCAAAGATGCGTTTGTCGGTTGACGACGTCACTATTATTTCGCTCGTTCTTGCTATCGTCGGCTTCGTGATTATGATTTTCCGCATCCTCGTATGACCATACTCATCCTCTTCGGCATTCTCGCACTTGGCGGTGCACTTGCGTACCTTCCGATTGGCGAACGTCCGGTGCGCGCGCTTGCCGTCGTGAGTGCCGTAGCTGCGTTGGCGCTTGTCGTCCGGGCCGTTGCAACGGCCGTGATTCCGGAAGGTGCCTTCGGTTACGCCTCTATGCTGATTTGGGACGAAACCGCTGCCGCAGGTCTCGTGATCGTGCTTGTTGCGAATGCGCTGCTCGCCGGTTTTGCGTATCACGCGCTCGGCCGCGAGCATCTCGAGTCGTCACTCGGGCTTATGGCGCTTCGTCATCGCGTGGCGGCGCTCGCTGCAGTCGCGCTCGGCGCTAGCCTCACGGTGCTTGCCGACAACATCTGGCTGTTCGTGCTCGGGTTTGCCGTCATGCTCGGGGCGTTGCATCTGGCCGGCGGTGCTGACAAGCGCCGTTCATCGGCATCGGTACTTTTGGTCATCATCCTCGCGGTGTCGTTTATTCTCGTTGCCGAAGGCGTATACGAAACCGACCTGTTACGTGCGACGTTTACTGCGCTGTCATCCGGAATTACCGATGGCGCGCCAAGCGGGTTCTTTATTTCGGGGTTTCTCGGCGGAATCGTTGCGCTCGGCGCGCTCGTCGGTTTGGCACCGCTTGGGCGTGTGACGTGGAAGCGAGTTGCACCTGACGATGCGGTGCTGGGCGGAATGTTTCGCGCGGTCGTCGCAAGCGCGGCGATGTTCGGTCTGCTGCGGTTTGCGTATATGGGCGACGTTCTGTGGGGCGCTGATACGATCGGACCGATCTTTATTACGCTCGGCTTGGTTACGGCTGCGCTGTCCGTGCTCTCGCTTCTGCGCGAACCATCTGATGCAAGTTTTGTTGATGCGCTTCTCATGCTTGGCGCCGGTCTTACGATTGCA
>CAYZRQ010000121.1:0-2249 GCA_964480895.1 uncultured Gammaproteobacteria bacterium
TGACGGCCGATGACGTCGATGCCACGGTGGACGCCATCACCAAGGCCGCCATCAACGCTCAAGGATTCATCCAATACTCAAGCGTCGAAGAAGATTACGTCGGGAATCGCGTAGGCAATGTCACCGTTCGCGTTCCCGTGAGCGCATTCGAGGCGACGCTTGCCGCGATCAAGGCGCTTGGCGTACGCGTTGAGCGCGAATCGACGCAAGGTCAAGACGTTACCGAACAATTCACCGACCTCGAAGCACGGCTGCGATCAGCGCAAGCGCAGGAGGCGCAGTATCTCGTCATCCTGACCGACGCGGTCACCGTGGGCGACGTACTTGCCGTGCAGGAGCATCTGGCGGACGTGCGCATGCAAATCGAATCGCTCGAAGGTCAAATTCAGTATCTTGAAAATCTCACGTCATACTCGACGATTACCGTTGAAGTAACGCAAGAAACGCGCGTAACGCTACCGGAAGAGAAATTCGACCTCGGCCGCGAAGTCCGCCTTGCCGGGCAGTACGTCGTTGTCCTCGGCCAGCGCGCGCTCGCCGCGCTCATTTGGCTCGTCATTGTCGGCGGTGCCGCCCTTGTTCCGCTCGCCGCACTCGGGTTCCTTGGTCGCGCGCTCCATCGACGATTCTCCAAGTAATACACGCGTATATTCGCGTAAAATGCGACTCAACCGTCACACTTTTAACGATAACTTGACCGATCGGCCAGGTTATCGTTAATGGTGCGCATGATTTCACGAAAATTTTGCTGAACCTTGCGCCGAATTAGTGCTTATCCCTTCCACTACGCATCAATTTTTCGGCGATCGACCATATTTTGATGCGCGAGACGGCAAAATGATACAATGCGTGTAACGTATGCACGTCAACCGGGACGCAAAACTCGTTCGCGACCTTTTCGGCACCCTTGCCTTGCGCCCCACGCGCGATGGTTTTGGCGAAGGGCTCGTGTTGGCGGGCAAAAAGGACGAGAACCTGGTTGTGCTGTGCGCCGATCTTACCGAATCAACCCGCGTTGAGACGTTCAAACAAGCGTTTCCCGAACGGTTCGTCCAAATGGGCGTTTCCGAGCAGTCGCTCGCAGCGATCGCGGCCGGTATGGCGCTTGCGGGGAAAACGCCGGTTATTGCAAGCTACGCCTGCTTCTCCCCCGGCCGCAACTGGGAGCAAATTCGTACAACCATCGCCATTTCCCGCAACAACGTGAAGATCGCCGGCGCGCACGCGGGCGTCTCCGTCGGCCCCGACGGTGCAACGCATCAAATGACCGAGGACATCGCGCTCATGCGCGTGCTGCCCCACATGACCGTGCTCGTACCGTGCGACGCCATTGAGACGCGTAAGGCGATGCTCGCCGCCGCGGCCATCGACGGGCCGGTCTACATTCGATTCGCCCGCGAAAAAAGCGCGGTGTTCACCACCGACGCCACGCCATTTGCCGTCGGAAAGGCGCTTGCGCTCACCGAAGGCGACGACGTAGCAATCGTCGCGTGCGGCCCGCTTGTTTACGAGGCGCTCAAGGCGGCGCGCGAACTTGCGGCCGAAGGCATCAGCGCAAGGGTCGTCAACAACACGAGCATTAAACCCATGGACGAAACCACGATCCTTGCGGCGGCAAAGGCGTGCGGATGCATGGTAACGGTCGAAGAGGCACAGGCGGCGGCGGGGATGGGTGGTGCCGTCGTTGAACTCCTGTGCGATAACCTTCCCATTCCCGTTGAACGTATCGGCATGCAGGACGTTTTCGGCCAATCCGGAACGCCGGCAGAACTTCTTGAACACTATCGGCTCACGGCGCCATGGATCGCGAAAGCGGCCAAACGCGTCATAAAAAGAAAACTGAAAAAATAATCGATCCCTCCTCACGCACGAGGAGGGATCGCGCGTTGTTACGCGGCCGAACGGTCGAGCATGCGGTTGACGATCCGCGCGACGGCGTTGCGATCGCACCGAACGACGGCGGCGTGAAGCTCGTCTTGGCGCGGGTGCCCCGCCGCCGCATTGACGAGATCCAATCCTTCGTTCGTGAACACCCTGCCGATGCCGCGCCCGCCGGACTTGTCGTCCTCCGCCTCGCACGCGTCAGCAAAGAGGTCGTATGCCCGTTCGAATCCTCGCGGATCGAAATTCCCCTGTTCCATGGCTGTCCTCCAACGTGAAGCCGAGCATATCGTAGCAACAGAACCGTCCAACGACAACGCCCCATCCCCAACGTAGCTCGTAAGAGCGAAGTGGGAACGGGGCGAAGA
>CAYZRQ010000122.1:0-2181 GCA_964480895.1 uncultured Gammaproteobacteria bacterium
AGGGTACGGCCAAGTACGAATCGGGGAGACCTGAAAACGGCTGGCCTAGGATGCGTCTGTGCTCAGTGGTTTGGAAGAAAACGATGTAGAGGCAAAGGCGTGCCGAGGTACGACAAGTGGACGTACTCGCCGAACGTCTGGCGTAACAACGACAGGGCGAACTTGAACGGCAACCACGTCGACAACACGTTCAACGAGAACGCCATGCCTCTCTTCCGGGAGTTCTCACCATGCGACGAGCGCCGCGCGGCGCTCGTTTGCTATCCCATTGATTTGATCCATCCACCAAGCATCTTGCCTGCCTCGTGGAGGCGTGACTCCATGTCGAGGTACTGGCTGTTTGAGATACATTTACAGTCCTTCGCGAGGCGGACGAGGAGTTTGAGCGTGTCGATTTTTCCGCTTGCTTCCCGAAGCCGTGTAGTTTTTTCAGCGCCGTTCAACAGTGCAGCGGCCACAAAAATAGTTTCGAGTACGCAGAGCAGCTGTTTGCTACACTGCTCCCCGAGTGAGTAGCGTTGGGATTTAGGAAACTTCAACACGAGTTCGTGCCACGCCGCGTAGGCGGTATACAGCGTATGGACAAGAGGGATATCCGCGAACTTGCGGGGGGGGGACGACATTTGCATACCAATCCAGAGGGTGATTGCTTTTTGAAGATTGTCGGGATGGAAAATTTGCTCTGCGCCTGGGAACGGTTCCGTAAAGGCAAGCGGACACGGCCGGACGTCATGGTATTCGAACGCGGCATCGAGGACAATCTTTTTGCGTTGCGGGACGAGCTTGCCTCCGGCGGTTATCGCCACGGGAACTACGAGCCGTTTACCATCCATGACCCGAAGCAACGGATGATCCACAAAGCCACAGTCCGTGATCGCGTCGTCCACCAGGCGATCGTCAATGTCATCGAGCCGTTGTTCGAGCTGCGATTTATCCATGACAGCTTCTCCTGTCGCGTCGGAAAGGGGACGCACGCGGCCATCGTCCGTCTGCGCGGTTTTCTTCGGCAGGCAAGCGCAAATGGCGCGCGGACGGTCTACGCTGTGAAATGCGACGTGCGGAAGTTTTTCGCCTCCGTCGACCACGCGATCCTCCTGCGATTACTCGGACGGCACATCGATGACGGGCACACGATGCAGCTTCTGGGGCGCATCATTGAAAGTTTTTCCATGACGCCGGGGAAAGGCATTCCGCTCGGCAACCTTACAAGCCAGCTGTTCGCAAACATCTATTTGCACGAGCTCGATCTGGCGGTGAAACACGAACTCCATGTTCGGCATTACGTCCGTTACTGCGATGATTTTGTCATGCTCGCATCGTCGCGCGCTGAAGCAATGGCCTTGGCCGACGCGGCAGATGTCATCCTGCGTACACGGCTCCAGGCTGAACTCCACCCTGGCAAAGTCAAGGTTCGGACGTGGCGGCAGGGCGTCGGTTTCCTCGGCTACGTCCTTTTGCCGCACGCAACCGTACTCCGGCCGGAAACTGCCCGCCGAATGCTGCGAAAAGCCACGCCCGAGAATCTTTGCTCCTATCTCGGGCTTTGTGCCCATGCGAACGCATACGGCTTGGAAAACCTGTTGCGGAATAGGAGCGCGATGTGATAGCATTTCGTCATCCTATGATGATTTCCTGGAACGGCCTTGGGAGTTTTATCATTTCGGCAAAGCCGGCGGCCGACGATGTTACGCTTGTCACCAATCCTTTTGCCGTCGATAAGCTACGTTTTCCGCGTTCCGTTGCCGCGTCAATTATCGTCGCAAGCCACGTTGGCGATGACACTGCGAATCGTGCCGCCGTTGTTCCCGAACACGAAGGGACGCGGACTTTTCTTGTTGATCATGCAGGCGAGTACGAGGTAAAAGGCGTCTTCGTCACCGGCGTTGATGCACCAAAAAAGGACAACACGCCACACACGGTGTACCGATTCGACGCCGAGGGTGTACGCGTCGGTTTTCTCGGCGCGCTTGATCGTACGCTCACGGAAAAGGAGATGGAAGCGCTCGGACCAATTGATGTGCTCATCGTTCCGGCTGGCGGCAACGGCGTGTTGACGGCGATCGAAGCTGCCGAGGTCGTGGCACAAATCGAACCTCGCGCCGTGATCGCGTCGTATGTCTCCCCTGAAGCCGGTTATGGCGACGCAAGCGCGCTCAAACGCGAGCTTTCATGCGCAACCGA
>CAYZRQ010000123.1:0-2110 GCA_964480895.1 uncultured Gammaproteobacteria bacterium
GAAGAAGACGTCGGCTGCGACGAGTTCACGAACGAATCGACGGAGGCGCTCGAGTACTTCACGTATCTGCGCGCGTGCGTTACCGAGGTGCAGGCCGATGCGAACGTGAGCAGCGACAACGGCGCCGTCTACTACACATGGGAGGGCTCCGATCTCGCCGGCTATCAGCTGAAAACGTGGACGCTCCTTGAGTCTGATTTGGGGTCGTCGGCATTCACGCACGCCGAAAGCGGCGAAATCGAGCTCAACCCCGGCGCCGCGCCGTGCACGAACTCTACAGCGACCGATGCGGGAATCGAGTGTGACGACGACGCCGACGGCGATCCGTCGGTTGACGGCGATCCGGTGTCGGACACCGGCGACTGTGACGAGCATGACGACGTGCTCACGAACCCCGACTGCCGCGAGTTCTACGACGCCGACGGCGGCATTCACTACCGCGAATGGTCCATCACCGTGACTGTCGACGACTCGTGCGTAACGTTCCGTAAAACCGACATTGTTGGCGACGACGCCACGGAAAAGGCGGCGACGTGCGCTGACTCGGGCGGATACTACGATTCCGCGAGCGGCGTGTGTCGCTACTACGGCAGCGCCGACGAAAGTGAAACGTGTGACGAGTCCGCATCGGGCTGCCGCGAATACACGGGCGGACGCAGCCGCAACAGTCGCCAGGCGTTTGTTGAATATTTTGAAGACGACACACTCGAAAACTGGGATACCGCGAGCGCGAGCGCGGTTACCTTGAGCAATGAATCGGTCGCCACCGACGGCCACTCGCTCGCCTCAACCGGTGAAACCGTGTGGACGTACCTTGCACGCGAGGCATCGGCATGCGCCACCGAAGCGGGTTGCGAAGGCACGGAGGGCGCACTCGGCGGATCGTGCACCGTCATCTACGGCGACACGACGTGTGGCACGCTCGACGGGGAATTGTTCTCGGGGAAAACCTACACGCTGTCGTTCTGGGCAAAGGGCACCGGCGACATTGCGGTTGGGTTCGATGTGAGCGCCGATCCGTCGTCGGGCGTGAGTTCGAGCACCGTCGACAAATCGTTCGACGACGCCATCGTGCTTGAAGAAGGATGGAACGAGTACACGCTCGGCCCGCTTGACATGAGCGATGAGGACTTCGGCGACGGCGCCGTGCTTGCGTTTATTCCGTCATCCTCCTCGATCACGTTCTACGTCGATAATGTTGTTCTGCGCGAAGGCGAAGACAATATCACCGTCATCAAAGACTCGTGGGTAACGCCCGCGGAGTGCGACGAAACGCCCGAAGGCACCGACTCGCCGCAATACTATTTGGGCTGCTCGGCATACACCGACCAGGACGGCGACACCGCCGACCTCAAGAGCTTCAGCTCGCTGTGCGCCGAGGCGCAAGTGGGCTGCGAGTCGTTCTTTATGACGCAAGAGTCCGATGCCACGACGGCGCAGGTGTTCGGCGCGACGTGCGCGAACGACGCCGATGGCGATGGCGCTCCTGCGAGCGTAAGCACGGCGACCGCGTGCTACTGGGGAACGTCGAGCGGCAGCTTTGATGCGGCGTCGAAATATTTGTGCACGATTGGCGTCGGCTTCGATGCATGCGAGTTTGATGTGGACTGGTATGTTCCGGCCGTCGCATTGCCCGCGCACATCAGCTACGGGCCGTCGACAGCCGTTGTGCCCGGCGACCGCGAGGCGTTCCTTGTGGTCAGCGACGACGTCGCGTGCGCGTCGGACGTTGCGGGCTGCGCCGAACTCGGATTGCCGACGTTCAGCCAAGATCACACCGCCGTCGATGCATGGACGTCAACGTATCTCGTCAACGATCCCGACGACTACGCCGACACGCTGTGCACGGCCGATGAGCTGTTCTGCGACGCGTGGACCACGCAGGATGGCGGCACCGACTACTTTAAGGATCCGCAAAGCCAGACGTGCGAGTACCTGAACGGCGTAACGATTGGCGGCCCGACATACGACGGCTGGTTCAAGACCGGCACGACCGAGCTCTGCGACGAAGATTACGTCGTTGGCGGCGACTTCGGCGGCATTTGGCGCAACGGCGATGACGACTACGAGGGTTGGGTCGGTACATGCCTCGAAAAATATGACGCATGCA
>CAYZRQ010000124.1:0-1969 GCA_964480895.1 uncultured Gammaproteobacteria bacterium
ATTGTGTGTCGCTTGTTGTCCGATCGGACATAATCTGACACGCAGCGCATGCATCAACGTTGGGGCGCTTTTTCGTTACGCCGCCACCATGATAAGCCCAATAATGCCAAAGATGACGAGAACCGCACCAAAGGCGATAGCAAAAGCACCAACAAGCACCGCCGGTTTGCCAAAGGTGATCTCGCCGGTCTCCATATCTTCGAAGCGCCGTGCAATCCACATTCCCGCGCCATGCAGGCAAAAGAAGATTCCAGCCGATATAGCGAGGACACCAAGCACAAGGTCGTTCGACGGCTCTTGCCGCGTGTGGAAGAGCGATACTGCGAACAGCGTGACGGAAAACCAGCCCGCTAACCGCCGCCACGGCGCCAGCCGCTCCAAGCGACGATGCGCTGCCGCGGTAATGCCCGGCGCCGTGCGCCGTGCGAATGCACTCAATGTGCCGCGGCGAATCTGCACCCAGTCCTTGTCGGAAAGTTTTGCGATAAATCGCGGTGTACACCAGCGTGAAAGCTCGAGGTGAAGCATGCCCTCGGCGAGTGGGTTGACGGCGTTCGCGTGCATCCAAAATGCCGCACCAACAGTAAAAACGAGCACAGCAACAACGACCCCCGAGAGGAGCAGCGCTTCGTCAACGCTGACATCAAGACTCGTAAACGCCGCCTTGATCGATGCCGAAATCACTACGGCTGCGATCGCCGCAGAAAGCACAAACCCCACGCGTCGCGTTCGCGTCGCGATGCGGTGCGCCGCCCAGGCGAGGTAGGCATTTTCACTCACGTGTCGCCGTGCAAGCAGGGCGAGCGCTCGTCCCTCGGTAATCATTCCTGCGTTTTCCATGCCTCCATTTTACGTTGTTCGCAGTATACCAAAAACGTCATCTCTGGCATCATGACGGCATATGAAGGTGACCTACGACGCCGCGACTGTGCCCAATCCGCTTCTCGTATTGCGCCGCGCCGGCTATGCGGCATTTCGTGACCCGGTAACGCACGAGGAAAGTTTTGTTCTGCGCCTTTCCGCTGATTTTTACCCGCGCTTTCACCTTTACGTTGACGAGACGGCGGGTGGCGACGTGGTGTTCAGTTTGCACCTCGATCAGAAAAAGCCATCGTATGGCAGCGGTCCGGCGCACGGCGGGGAATACAGTGGCTCAACGATCGAGCGAGAAATGCAGCGCATCGATGGATGGGTGAAGCAGCGTTGAACGTTGGACGTTAAATATCGTCGGAGATGATTGTGGTGAATTCATCCCCATGCGATACTTGCGGCTGTGCGCGCGAATTGCTATCACGGTAGCGAGCAACAGCGAGGTGTGTGCAAAGTGAGGAAAACTCATGTTGCCCCACGCGAGGCAAATCAGTACAATACGCAATCGAACGGTTTAGTCGTGTGTCACGCGTGCGAATTATGCGCATCAGTTCACCAGCGTTTGCGAACGGAGATTTTATTCCTCCGAAGTACACATGCGATGGGAAGGACGTTAATCCAGAATTGCATTTCGACGCCGTTCCCGCTGCCGCGAAAAGCATTGTCCTGTTGGTCGACGATCCCGATTCGCCGAGCGGCAACTGGTTGCATTGGTCGCTGTGGAATGTTCCGCCATCGACGCGCATGATCCGCGAAGATTCGGTTCCGCAAGGCGCGTTTGAGGGTGAGACGGATTTTAGCGAGATTGGCTGGGGCGGCCCGTGTCCGGGAAGTGGCGAACACGAATATCGATTTATTGCATACGCGCTCGACGTGACGCTCAACTTGCCGCACGGCTCGGTGCGCATCGCTATCGAGCAGGCCATGGCTGGCCACGTCATTTCGACGTCGACGCTTGTCGGACGTTATCAGCGCATCAAGATGCGAACCGTAGCCCATGCGTAGCTTTTCGTCATTCCGAACTATTCGTCTCCTCGTCATTATTCTCGTCATTGCGAGGATCCGGCTTTGCCGGAGACGAAGCAATCCACAACCCGTT
>CAYZRQ010000125.1:0-1956 GCA_964480895.1 uncultured Gammaproteobacteria bacterium
ACTCCATGCCCGTGCAGGCGTTCCGGCAGTCGATGGGCTTCTGGTCGCGGTTGAAGCGGCCGTCGTGAGCACGCACCCAGAAGGGCGCAACCGGCGTCTCGTGCCGGACATCCGCGGCGAGAACCATCGAGACGGCCGTATCGAGGGCGATCCAGGCGACGAGGTCGCAGGTCTTTGCGAGGCCGAGGCGCGGGTCGACGAGCACGAGAAGCGGGAACCGCTCGTCGGGGTCGAGGAGCGGGGCCGGGATCTCCGGGATCGTCGCGAGGTAGGCCTTGAACGAGTCGATACCGAGCTCGCGACCGAAGCCGAGGTCCCAGTACTTCTTCGCCTGCTTCCGGCGGATGTCGACGGTCTTGGCCGTCTTGTCCGTTTTGGCGATGCCGCCGTCGGTGAGGCGATTGATGAGCTCCTGTACTTCCGCCCCAACGCCGCCCTTACGGGTTTTGTCGATCGCGATGAGCTCGGCGATCATGCCAGTGGTGAACTTGGACATGCGAACCTCCATCCTTGGTACGCCGCGGGGACAGCCGTGAAGCCAGCCTCGTCGGTCTCCTTCAGGACAGAAATGCACGGGAACCGCCGTGCCGGATGCTGTCAAAACCGCCAAATTACGGTCTCGACAACGACTAACAATAGCAGATTTTAGCCAAATTGTCAATCCTGTATACTTACGTACATGAAACCCCTCGTCTACCTTGGCGCCGATCACGCCGGCTACAGTCTCAAAGAGAGCCTCGAGGAGCATCTCGGGATGCGAGGTTTTGCTGTCGAAGACCTCGGCGCGCATCGGCTTGACGAAACGGACGACTACCCCGCCATCGCTGCGCGCGTCGCCAAAGCCGTCCTTGCTAATCCACGCTCGCTTGGGATTCTCTCGTGCGGCAACGCGGAGGGCATGGCGATCGCCGCAAACAAGTTCGACGGCATCCGCGCTGGCGTCGGATTTTCGATCGAAGCGGCAAAAACCATGCGCACCGACGACGATGCGAACATCATTTGCATTCCCGGCCGCATGAAGATTGTCGACGATCCCTTGCGCGTCGCCGAAGCGTTTCTCGCGACAGCGTTTTCCAGCGCCGAGCGCCATGAACGCAGACTCCAGCAACTGCAAAACATCGAAACCTCGGGCGACGTATGATTGACGTTCTTCCCGCCATCCTTGCGCATGATGAAGACGAATTCCGCGCCATGATCCTCTTTCCCCGCTTGCGAGATTGTGCGGCAACGGTACACATCGACATTCTCGACGGCTCACTGTTTGGCGCGCACTGCTGGGGCGAGCCGGAAATCGTCGGCGCGTGGCGCGGCTTGCCCGACATCGAGCTCCATATTATGACCGAGCGTCCACTTGATCATCTCGATCATTGGACGGAACACGTTCATAGCGTCGTGCGCGCCATCGTCCACGCCGAAATCACATCTTCCGTCAACGACGCCCTTGCCACGATTCGTGCTCGGCAGCTTGAAGCCGGCCTCGCCCTTTGCCCCGCAACGCCCGTTGACGCTGCGCTCGCCCACGCGGAGATGTTCGACCGCCTGCTCGTCATGGGCGTCGAACCCGGCCGTTCGGGGCAGCCTTTTCTTGGCGAGCCAATTCTTGCAAAACTCCGCCGCGCGCGGCGTCTATTCCCGAATACACGGCTCGCTGTCGACGGCGGCGTAAACCTCGAAAATGCCGCGGCAATCGCTCGGGCCGGTGTGCAATCGCTCGTCACCTCCTCGGCAATTTGGCGCCATCCCAATCCGCATGCCGCCTGTGCACAACTTGTGCATATCATCTGACTTTCCGCGGTTTCCCATTCTTTGCTATACTGCGGAGTAGACTATGACCAATCGCACCATTTCTCTGTTTGGCGTTGGTGCTACAGCCGCCGTCGCTGCAGCCGTCCTTCTTGCGGGCACAGCGCTCTATCGAAGCGCAAACGCGGCCACCACAGTCAGTTCCGGCGACCT
>CAYZRQ010000126.1:0-1948 GCA_964480895.1 uncultured Gammaproteobacteria bacterium
GTTTATCTCGTGCGTTTTAACGATAAAGTGACCGATCGGCCAAGTTATCGTTAATTTTTCCGACACGATACCAGAAACTCAATGGACATCAGTCACAATATAAGAAAAATCATCACAGTTGTTGCCAGGTGCGTGGTCGCTCGGTATCCTTTGCGCAATCTCTATGGCAACCGTGCATATCGAAACAGGCGAGGATCGGCGCAAAGTCATCCGCAAGGTCGTTGACCAACTGGGCGACGGATTCATCGAGCGCTGCAAGAAGGCGATGTTCATTCTCGTCAAACCCAATCTCGTCCACCACGAGCATCAACTCGCAAGTACGCATGTCGACGCGGTGCGCGGCATGCTCGACGCGGTGCGCATGCACACCGGGGCGCCGATCGCGATTGGCGACGCGTCGTATCACGGCACGAAGGCTGCGTTTCGGAATTTTGGTTACGAACGATTGCCCGAGGAATACGACAAGGTGATGCTCGTCGACATGAACGACGACGGTTTTGTCGACGGAACCGTGGTGCTTGCCGATGGAAGTGCAACGACGATACGTCGATCGAAGATTGCGCACGATGCCGATTTTCGGATTTCGCTCGCGCCCATGAAGACCCATCGCGACACCGGCGTTTCGCTGGCGGTGAAGAATTGGGCTGTGGGCACGTGGATTGTTCCGCCGCGCGTCGGCATGGCCGGCCGCGTGTGGAGCCGTGCGCCATGGATGCACGAGCAGGGAGCGAGGGCGCATCACCGTGCCATCGCGGACGTATTTGCGCAGTTGCCGTGCGACGTTGCCGTGGTTGATGGTATTCTTGGCATGGAAGGCGACGGCCCATCGCGCGGTACTGCGGTACGCATGGACGTTGCGCTCGCCGGTTTCGACGCGGTTGCGGTTGACGCGATCGCTGCGGCGATGATGGGCGTTGATCCGCACGCCATCGGCTATCTCGAGTTCTGCGCGGAGCGCGCCATCGGCGAGAACGACGTTGCAAAGATCGACTTTCCGCCGGCCGTGCTTGCAGCGCACACGCGGCAATTCCAGCTCCCCGAATTTACCAAAGAACATTTGCTTGATTGGCAGACGTAGCTATGTCCACCTGCATTTTTCCCGGCCGGTTCCAGCCGTTTCACGAAGGGCACCTCATGGTTGTTCAAGGCATGGTGAAGTCGTGCGGCAACGCGGTGATTGTTATTTGCGAAGGCCGCGACGACGGTCCGTTTTCGGTGCAGGAGCGACGCGAAATGGTGAGCGCAGCACTCCTCGCTGTCAACATCATGGACGCGACCATTGTCGAAGCGGTCGACCGCAAAACCGACGACGAGTGGGTTGATGTCATTCTTGAGGCCGCGGGCAATCCGTCGGAACCGGTTGTGTGGAGCGGTAACGAGGACGTGCGGGCGTGTTGTGAAGCGCGCGGGGTTGCCACGAAGAAAATCGTTCACGTTCCCAACATGGTGACGTCGGAAATCCGCGAGAAGATTTTGGCGAAAGACCCCTCGTGGCGCGCAAAAATTCCGGCGGGCGCGGTAGACGTGATAGACGAATCCGTGCGGAAGATGTAGGGTTTTTCGGTCGAGCAATCGACGTCACGGCCCCTCGGCTCATGTCCGCCACGGTGGCGGAGGATTGCCGCGAGGTGCAACACTTGCAAGGCACGAGGCTTGCGAGGAGGTTGTTGTGTCTATTCACGAATCTTGCGGTGAATGCGCCGCTTTTCAGCACAGGCACCTACTGTTGGAGAGGAACCCGATCCCCGCGAGTGATGCGCTGCGCTTCCTCGGCGCGACGGCGGTGCTTGCCATCGTCGGCCTGTCGATGCGCGGACAGGGAACGGTGTGGGCGCAGGACGGCGGCGTGCCGTTCCTGATCCTCGGTTGGGCGGTATGGCTGGTGGGTTGGGCCGCGCTCGGGTTCACGGGGATCTTTTCGGCGGTCTCGCTGCTGATGCCGGTTCTA
>CAYZRQ010000127.1:0-1923 GCA_964480895.1 uncultured Gammaproteobacteria bacterium
CTCTATGACGAACTCTTCAACCAACTAAAAGCATATCGCCACGAAGCGTCGCGGCGAGGCACAGCCGTCAAACTCGACATCGTCTTCGAAATCGATCCGTCACAACGGGTCACGGCTCCCGCGCTTGCGGCCGAGCACTTCCCCGATGCGCGCATCGAAGTCGTCGCTGACTACGCCGGATTGCCGCGCCTCGTCGTCGTCCGCAACTGATGATCCATCCTGAGAGCGGCAGAAAGCCGGCTCGAAGGATCCGTAGCCCAATAGTAGCTACTTGATCCTTCGGCCTACGCCTCAGGATGGTTGCCGATACGCGTTGACACTGAGTGTCAGTTGAGGTAGCATCCGCAACCGCACCTTCGGAGGAAACTATGCCCGTTCTTTGCCAACATTTGAGCCACAATGATCGCGAGGACCTGCGGCTCTCGAACATGCTCTACTTGGACGGCGAGTGCTACGCCTTCGCCATTGCGCTCCATCGCCTGACCAGCTGGACGATCGTCGGCCTTATGCAGGGCGACGTTCCCTTTCATGCCGCGGTTCGCGACGATCGCAACCGCTTGCGTGACTTCCGCGGGGTTGTGCCGCACGCAAAATTCGGACCGCACTTCGGCATGTATCCGCCGTACGATCTCCGCGACTTGGTGCCGGACGATCTCTTGCGCGTTCGCCCCGTAAGCGAACACTCGATCGCCACCGCGCTCACCCTCGCCGAGGCCATCTGGCCCGACCTGCCCCAGCCGCCCTGGTGCCGCCGCGCGCGAGCCGTGCGCTTCGCCGAAGCGCTCGAGCGCGTCTGCCACGAACACGGTATGTGGTTCACGGCGCCCATTCCGGGCACGCACGGGTGGCCATTCCTCACGTTCGACGATGACGACCGGCAGGGTATCGAGTTGCGGCCCGCGATCACCGGCAACTCGTTCTACGTCAACAGCCACTTCGAGAAGCCATCATAACCCTCGCACAAACTCCGTCCTCTCGAGGGCGGAGTCTTTCGTTATCGCACCGTCACTTTCGCAAAATCATCGACAACTTCAATCCACGTCTTGCCCACATTCATTGCAATTTCGGCGTTCATCTCGTCGTAAAACCGCAAACGCGACGTGCGAGAATCCTTGCGCCACGTCGCCGTTACCACGCGGCCATCGTGCAACACGAGTGCATCGCCTTCGCCGATAGTCATGAGTTTGCGCCGTCCCATCTCGTCGATTACCGTTATCGACGTTTCAATGACAATGACATTGTTGACGAGTACTTCGGCGTTTTGTTCGAGAAACATGTCGGCCGCGATTTGATCACGCCGGTACGTATTCGCCTCGGGAGCGTATTCCCATGCAACGTCATATGTCGTGCCCTCTGCCCAATCGAGAACAATCGACACGCCAACGTTCCCTGTCGGTTCGTCATCTTTGTATTTCCATGATGCATAGTCGACGACGATCGAGGCGTCGATGATTTCCTCCGCAGCCGCTGCAAGAGAATCGGACGCCGTGTAGACATTATGTGGCGCAAGGCGCGTGCCGTTCTGTCGGTAAAAATATTCGCCTTGAAAAAACTCGTTGAGATCACGCGTGTCGTAACGTGAAATAAGATTCAGCGCCTCCGGACTTCCGCCGACGTGGCCATAGAGCGCATCAAGCTCGTCATTCCAATCAAGGTAATACGGCCGTGCGGAACGCACAGGACCGATTTTGTTTACATCGATTTCGTCAGAAAAAAAGGCAATGAGCCGCGGGATGTTTGCCTCGACCGGCGCTTCGATGACGAGAAATGCTTCGTCAACGCCCGCAAGCGGCCACGCCTCGGCGGAATTTTCGACCATGATGCCAAAAACCTGCGGCAGCGTCGCAAGCTCGGACACAATCCGTTCGCCGGTGAGCGGATGACGATACGTCGCCACATCGTACGCAACATCTGCCGGCGGGG
>CAYZRQ010000128.1:0-1883 GCA_964480895.1 uncultured Gammaproteobacteria bacterium
AACCGCCGAACGAGCGACACATTCCCTGTCCCGTTATGATAGAGTTGCATATGTTCGTATGCTTCACGAGAAGCGATGATTTCGTCAATCCCTTTATACACCTGTGCGTCTTCCTACCCGAAAAGCCGAGCGAGAGCGCGACCTCTTGCGCTACGACGATACCTTCTTCACGCCCCAGGCGATTGCGCGCATGCGGCGTGATCTTGATATGTTGACGACGCGCGAACGTCCCGTTGCAGCCGACGAAGTGCATCGGCTCGCACAAATGGGCGACTTCTCGGAAAATGCCGCGTACCAGTTCGCAAAAGCGCATTTACGGCGCATCAACGGGCGCATAACGGCGATCGAAGAACATCTCAAACGTGCCGTACCGATCGCGCCGGGAAGCGATGACGGCGTTATTCGCATCGGATCAACGGTACGCGTACGCTCAAACGCCGGCGAATCGACGCTCACCATTGTCGGTGTCCACGAGGCGAGTCCGTCGGCCGGACGCATTTCTCATCTCTCGCCGCTCGGCGCTGCGCTCCTCGGCAAGCGGCAAGGCGAGATCGTTACGCTTACGACTGATCGTGAGATCACGTACAACATTACCGACGTACGGTGAACGGTAAACGTCCCAAAATCTGTCCGCGCTCGGTCTCGACCGACACGCGCCACTTCCCCGCCGCGAGCGATTGCTTGAACGAATAGCCGCGATAGCCCTCTTCGCGTCCACCGTTCATCGCAAACGACAGTCGACTGATCGTCGTCCAAACGCCCGCTTCTTCGTCATACGTCTCCCACCGATGCACGATTGTCGTCGACAATGCCGTCGGCGCATGCACGGCCGTAAATGCATACAGCCCTTCGCCGTCACTCCGGACGAAATCCTGGCCGGGAATGATACTTTCCCACCATGTTTCGTTCGGGCCAACGAGCGCATAGTCGCCGCCCTGCCGCGTCACGCTAAAATACATTCCGGCATCGCGCAACGAAAGCGGGATCGGCGGAATGACGTTGAGAAAGTACGCGATGTTCATGAACGCAAAAATGCCGGCAACGGTGAACCATGTTTGCTTGCGATGCGCCTCAAGGCGACCGGCGCGCAGCATGATGACGAGAAACGCCATCATGACCGCCACGCTCGCAACGCCGCCCATAACGAACACGACCGGGTGCAGCGAGTTCACCGCGTATGCGGCCGCGGTGGCGAACAGCGAGAACAGCACAAACGCGAAGAGGCCGACCTGCACGAACGGACGCGTGAACGTGGTGCGCAATACTTCGTTCGAGAACATGAGGACGGCGATGAGCACCAAGATCGGCCAGCTCACACTCGTTGAACCGCTGAACCAATAAAACAAGAGCGACGTCGACAAAAGCGCACCGATGGCGAATTGTTGCACGAACGGCGACGCCAATTGGGCGTAGCGCCATATACGCCGTTCAGGAGGAATGATGGCGACCATGACGACCATCGCGGCGCCGCAGACAAGCGCGTACGCACCGCCGATAAGGAGCGTTGTTTTCACGTCAAGCAACCGAAACTGCGCGGCGTCAATCGCCGTACCAGCGAGCAGCATCGTCGGCATGAGCAGACGTTCGTAGCGCTTGACGAACGCTTTCGCGGCGAGATATGCCGCCGTTTCCCGAATCCTCCTCGGAAACATAATCGTTAAAAGTATATCACCACCGAACGTAGTTATTCCCAGTTGACCCCGCGGCGAAAATCCGATATACTCCCGTCGCTCGAGTTCCTCTATTCCGGGGTAGCTCAGCGGCAGAGCACTGGACTGTTAATCCATTGGTCGAGGGTTCGAATCCCTCCCCCGGAGCCAAGAAAGACGGTCTGCAGAAATGCCGACCGTCTTTCTTTGTTCATCGGCTAGATTTAGTATTAA
>CAYZRQ010000129.1:0-1876 GCA_964480895.1 uncultured Gammaproteobacteria bacterium
GCCGCAAGCATACCGATCATCCAAAGGACGACGACGACGGCCATGGTTACGTCAAGCCAGTCGGCGTCAGGAAGGTTCATCTCGCCAAGCGCACCCTCAAGCGCCATGAACGCCGCGATCGCGGTGATGAGCACGCCCGAAAGCGTGAGGAGGAGCGCCGCAAGCGAAAACCACGGCGCCACTCGCGCCAAGCCGGCGTGCGCACCCTGCAGCCGCCACGCCTCAATGTTGACGAGCAGACAACCGTATGCAAGCAAGACAAGCGGTTGAACGATGATAAGCATGAGCGCGGCAAACATAACGAGATTCATGAGCGCCCATGCTTCGGTCGTAATGGCGACAAGTGTGATACCGAACATGACGGTGACGGAAGCGGAAAGGACATCAGTGAAGCCATCGGCGCGATGTGCGACGCGCGTGACGCCGAGCGCAAGGAGCACGAGGCCGAATATCGCGACGAGCACGCCCGCGAGCATGGGTACGATCGGCGCAAGGAAAATAGTAAACCGCACGAGCGCGTAAAACGCCGCGATGAACATGAGGACGGGAATAGCGGGGATGCCGGCTGCGTTGTTACGCGCTTGCAGAACGACCGTGCCGAAGAGCCAGGCCACATAGCCGAGGAGGACGAGCACGAAGGCGACCGCGGGGATGGGCGCAGGAAGCGTTGCCGACAATGCGCCAATGGTTGAGAGATCGCTGAACAGCGCTCCGCCCGAAAGAAGGAAAAATCCGGTTGAAAAGAGCGTGACCGCAAGCGCGGTTACGAATATGCGTGCAGCGCCTGCCGTCTGCACCGCGCGCCAGCTGCCGAAAGAGACGAGCGCAAGCAAGCCGAGAAAGAAGACGAGGCCGAGTACGTTGCCCGACATTGCAAGCATGCTCGTCGACCATGCGAGGAACGCCGTGCGCGCTCGGACATCGAAACTTGTGCCAGCTGATGCAAGCAGCGCAGCCGCGGAAACGGTGAACACGATGATCGCCGCAAAACGATCAAGCGATAGCTCCATGCCGTAGAACAGTGTTTGCGGATATCCGCCGATCGACGTTATGCCGACGGGATCGCTGTAGCCGAGCATCACGCCTCCGGCGGCAACAGCGAGCACGACAAGCGACAGGGTAAGGACGCGCGAGCCAAGCGCGCGGATTCCTGGGCGCGGGACAAGCGCGGTCAGCGATGCCGCAAGCGTGCCCACGAGACCCACGGCAAGCGCGGCGAACAGCTGGTCTTCGGTCATATTGTACGTAGAAAGTAGGGAGTAGAAGGTAGAAAGGGTCGTGGATGAATGCGTCCCTGGTTCCGCAGCAGTGTACGAGCGCACGGGGCACCCGTCAAAGCGGCGTTGCGGGCTTATGCACAGTTCGTTTCTCATGATCCCAAACTCGGCCGATCGGCCGAGTTTGGATTCATTCGTTATGGTTGACGTTCGACATTGGACTTTCGACGATGTTTCACCGCCACGCGGTAACGCGCGAGCTCGCGCTCGAGATGCGCCGCCGCGTCGGCGAACGCCACATCGTTGCGATTGCGAATATTCGCGAGCGCATCAGTCGCACGCTTTTTTGCCGTCTCAATCGCCGCAAGTTCCAGTTCCTCGCTGCGCTCCGCCGTCTCGGCAAGCACAACGACCTCGCTTCCCTCGCGCACCTCAAGCATTCCCGACGACGCGGCGATGCTTGTTTCGACGCCATCATTTTTGACACGCATCTCTCCGGCGCGCAAAAGCGTTACAAGCGCGACGTGCTTGGGCAGCACCGTCACCTCGCCGCTTGTTGTCATCGCCGTGAGGCTATCGGCCTCGCCCTCCATGACAACACGTTCGGGCGTTACGATTTGATAGCGGAGTTTTAACATAATCGTCGCCTCAATCACTCA
>CAYZRQ010000130.1:0-1858 GCA_964480895.1 uncultured Gammaproteobacteria bacterium
GGGTTCTCCCGAAGGCAACGTAGAGGACCTCCCACCCCGTAACGTTATCAGTAAGGGAACAAAAACGCCACCGGCTCACGTCGGTGGCATCACGAGTGGCTACGATCGTTGAACCGGCATCTCACGATCGAGATGGCTGACGGTCTTGCCGATGAGCCACGGCTCCACAAGCCGACCGTCGTGGTCGTAACCCATAACCGCGTACACTTCGCCAGGCTGCGGTTCACCGCGGCCGAATGCGCGCATCCGTCGCCGCGTGCGTTCCATCGCCGCTCGCGTGATCTTCACCGCGTGTCCTCGATGTCGAAGACGCGTCCGAGCGTCATCGTCTCAATGGTCGAAGGCGGCACCTCACGCATGCGCCTGGCCTCGTTCTTCTCGAGTAGGGCAAGGAAAAGTTCCCATGCCACCCGTCTGCTCAGCTTTTTTCCGCCCGTCGTGGCTCGCGAGGATTTTGTCACTTTCGTCACCTCATCCTCCTGTGTACGGCGTCAATCCAATACAACTCAACCACGCAAAGAGGCGAACGTCAATGCTCGTCAAACGACTCGGCATGGCGTCCCCAAAACAAGGAGAGCGTCGGCGCAATGGCGCCGGGTTTGTTGAAGAGCTCCTCAAGCTCCTTGCGGCTGACGGGAACAATCGCTTCGACGTGCTCGGTGTTCGGCACGATCGACATTTCGTTAAGTGTGCCCATGTAGGTGGCGACGAGACGTTTGGGCAGTCCGGCAAAGTTCTCGAGCGTTTCGCCAAGGAACGTCAGGTCGGCCGGCATGGCACGAAGTTCGTGGCGCAGCGCGCGCTTCGCCGCGCGAAGATGCGTTTCTCCGGCGCGGACGATGGTTGCCACGGTAACGCTCAATTTACCGGGAAAGAGATTCTTTTTCGTAGGATCGCTCGGAATGCGCGACAAGAGAAGCTTGCCTTCAGGCGTCACGACGAAAATATAGACGACATGGAGGGCATCGCGCGTTTTATCGACATCGGCGCGGCGTTTCGTCGTAACGAGGCGTCCGTGCGTATCGAGAATTTCCACTCGATAATCGCCATGTTTTTTCATACGGCGGCGATGAAAAAAACGGGTTAGCCCCGTTTTTCCGTTCGTGCGGCGGTGAAGCGTGATTCGCACACGTCCCAGCGCAGATTGTCGAAGAAGGCGGCGATGTACTTCCCCCGCTCGGCGGGAAGGTAGTCGAGGAGATAGGCGTGCTCCCACACGTCCATGGCAAGCATGACGGGAAGGCCGCCGAGATGGCCGACCTCGTGGTCGCTGACCCAGACGTTGTGGAAGACGTTCGTCTTGGCGTCGTGAACAAGAAGCGTCCAGCCAATGCCGCGCATAAGCCCGATTGCGGTAAATTCGGCCTTCCACGCCTCGAACGAGCCGAATTGCGCCGCGAGCGCGTCGGCAAGTGCGCTTCCGACCTTGCCCGTGCCTCCGAGTGCTTCGAAGTACAGCTCGTGCAGGCGCATGCCATTGAACTCAAAGCCAAAACGGCGCTTGAGCTCGGCAGGCGGTAAGGCATTGCGTGCGGCGTCAGCCTTGAGCTCGTTGATCTGCGCCATAAGTGCGTTCGTATTTTTGACGTAACCTTGGTACAGCGCGAGGTGTGCCGCAATTTGATGGGCGGACAGCTCGCGAAGCTCCGGGAGGTTGAAGGTTTGCTCGAGGTATTGCATAGTTGCATTCTAACACTATGCGCATCCTGGGAATAGAAACAAGTTGTGACGAAACCGCGATTGCTCTCCTCGACGGCGAGGGGGAGCGGGTGCGGTTGGTGGCGTCGGCCGTGCGGTCGCAGATCGATATCCACGCGGCGTACGGCGGTGTCGTGCCCGAGGTTGCGGCACGAGAGCA
>CAYZRQ010000131.1:0-1848 GCA_964480895.1 uncultured Gammaproteobacteria bacterium
TCGAAGGCAATCTTGACGTGATCGCGTCGCACAAGGCTGGCGTCGAAAACGTCGTGGGTAGTTCGGGTACCGCGCTTACCGAATCACAGCTGCGCAGCCTTGCCCGCTACACGAAACGCCTCGTCTTCGCGCTCGACGAGGACGTGGCAGGATTCGGTGCAGCGCAGCGCGTATTCGAGTTAGCACTCAAGTTGCAGGTTGACGACCCCACGCTGCGTTTCGATATCCGTTGTCTCATCATTCCGCAAGACGCAGGCAAAGACCCTGACGAAGTCGTTCAAAAAAATCCCGACCTCTGGCGAACGGTTTCGTCATCATCGTCGGAGGTTGTCGAATATTTTTTTACGAAAAAGCTTCGCGACTTCGAGGCCGGAGACGGCAGCGCCAGCATCGACGCGCGCACGAAGCTCGTCGACGAGCTGTTACCACGCGTCGCGCGCATCACGCGTCCCGACCAACGTCATTTGTATCTCTTGCGCATATCCGACGCCACGCACATCGCACTTGGGCTCCTCGAAGAGATGATGAACGCAAGAAAGACGTCGGATGGCGCGCACGAGAAGGCGAGCAAACCCAACCCCAAGGCTCCTCTGTCCAAGCTCCACGCTCGCGCCGATAAACTCGACATTACCGCCGCATTCCTGCTCGGCCTCGCGCTCAAGCATCCCGCGTTCGTTCCCGAAGCGCTCGAGGCTGTGCCCGTGGATATGTTGGCCGATGCATCGATACGTCAGCTTTACATCGGCCTTGCGGCGGTGTATCATCGCAGCGAATCAGAAGCGACCGGCACCTCAAGTATTTTGTATTCGCAACTTCGGGCCTGGCTCGAGGAGCGGGGTTTGGCAAGGGAGACATCCTTGCTTGATGCCCTTACGCTCCGTACTGACGAGCTCTTGGCCGGACTGTTGCCCAAAGAGGTGCGCGCGGAAGCTGACCGAAACATCGCCATGGCCATGGCGGCGCGCAATGCTGCGCGTCGCAAGGCGCTCGAATCAGCCATTCGCGAAGCCGAGCTCTCGGGAGATGCAATGCGTCTCAACGAACTCGTCCGCGAGTACTCCTCGTTTGTTGCTCGTCCGCACGCGTAAGCGTCGGCACGGGCCAGCGGGATAATAGCGACGTTATGCGGAATGGATCTTTAAAGAAGCGGGCGAAAACGTCCGTAAAAAAGTTCGTGAAGATTTTACAAAAGAAAAAGCCAGCTAAGCCGGCAAGATCCGTGAAAGTGGCGCCGCGCAAGCCGCAGGTCGAACAGCGTCCTTCGCCAAAGCTACGCACGTCAATTGCAAATGCCAAACCCAAGGCAAAGCCCGCACCCAAACACAAGGGTAGGCCATTTACGCCGCACCTCGATAAAAAGTCGCCGCCGCCCACCGAAGAAGCGCTTGCGCGTGTGATTGAGCGCGGCATGACGCGCGGTTTCGTCACGGAAAACGAAGTTCTGTTTGCCTTCAACTACGTTGAAGACCACCTCGATTTGTTTGAGGAGTTTTTGGATCGCCTCGAACGCAAGGGTTTGCATTTCGTCGAACTCAAAGAGGGTTTTCTTGGCGGCTCGAAGTCGCGCGACGATGTGTACGACAAGCTGCGCATTCATGTCGACAAAAAATCAGATACAAGCGTCAGTGCAGAACTCACGCAGGACTCCATCCAGATGTACTTGCGCGAGATCGGGAAAATCCCGCTCTTGTCCGCCGAAGAGGAAGTCGCGCTCGCCAAGCGCAAAGAGCGTAACGACAAAGAGGCCGAGCGGCGGCTCATTGAGGCGAACTTGCGTCTCGTCGTTTCCATCGCCAAGAAATTCGTTGGTAAACAGCTGTCGTTGCTTGACCTCATTCAGGAGGGCAA
>CAYZRQ010000132.1:0-1753 GCA_964480895.1 uncultured Gammaproteobacteria bacterium
ATCGGGCTTGCCGTATGGTCGTTTGTTGCTGTTGGTCTTGTCGATAACGTCCTTTCGCCAGTCATCGTCGGCGGTCGCACGCGCATGAACGCGCTTATGGTGCTCCTTTCGATGCTTGGCGGTATCCAGGCGTTCGGTCCGGTTGGGTTGGTGCTTGGCCCCACGATCCTCGCGGCGTTCCTTATTGTCATTGAGCTTTACACGTCGGGTATTTTGGATCACCGCGGCGTGTAGCACGCGAGCGCCATTGCACTATGACGCCGTATTTCATCGGGCTTGCGGGCTACTCGGGGTCGGGGAAGTCGACCGCAGCCGAATGCCTGCGGCACATTGGCGGCGTTGCGACGCTAAGCATCGATCATTTTTACAAAGACGAAAGTGAGTGTCCGCGCGAAAACGGTGTCGTCCATTGGGATTTACCCGAGAGTTTACATCTCGATCGGCTCTACGCGGCACTCATGGAGCTCAAAAGCGGCAAAGACGTCATTATTCCGACGTACGATAAGTCAACGAATCGTGCGGTCGGCGCGTGGCTTCTGCGCGTGCAGCCCGTTGTCCTCGTTGAAGGCATGATGCTGTTTACTGACCCGCGTATCCGGGACCTCATGGATTTACGTCTGTGGATGGACGTGCCCAAGGCTGTCGCACTCGAGCGCAAATGGCAGCGTGAGCCGGAGCGTTTCAACCGTACGTATTACGATACGTATGCACTGCCGGCGACTGAGCGATTCGTTGATCCGACACGCTCGTACGCACATTTTTGCATTGACGGTAGGCGGGACGTCCACGAAATTGCCGGTGCGGTTCAAGAAGCCATGGAAACGATGTTCGGCTCATCATAACCTTATGCGTAAAGCGATGTTCGCGGTGCCGCTCGGGATTTCGGCGTGCGGCATTCCGTATGATGGGCGTGAGTTAAATGATGACGAGCACGCAAAGGTCGCGCTTCTTGGGCAACAGGAGCCGGAGGATCGCGAGCTTGTGGAGGCGGTCGTTCGCATCGCGCCGGAAGGCACGGTATTCGCTGGAACCGATGCGAAAGGAGAGGACACCGAGCGGCTCGTCGATGATCTTGCAATGACGGGGAATGATCTTGCTTGGTACATCGCGAATGATCGCGTATTCGCGTATTCGGGAGCACGGGCGCAGGAGGGGGAGGAATACGCAGCACACCTGAACTACAATCCTTTGACGGTTGACGAACTTGGCGATGATTACCTCATGCTCAATGCCGATTACGTGGAAGACTGGAACGTGGGAGTGCTTGTACATGAGACGAAGCATCGAGTCTCTGGCACACACAACTCAAAAATCGTGAAGGCGATGGCTGAAAAAGGGGAAAGGGACGGTGCTATAAGGATCGATGCGGAGTTCGCGAAGATCGTACAGACGTATCAGGATGCGCCATATCAAGATGACGAGTTCTACGCGATTCCGCAATTTTTGCGCGCGCGTTTGGATGGGGCGCGTGAAGCCGCACTTGCGTCGGATGCCCCCGAGGTCGCTTTAGCGATGCCCGATAAAGAGACATTTGTCACCGAGCAAGCGCAGTGGCTGTTTACGCAAACAGATTTTTTGACTGCTTACGGCATTGACGAGGCGATGTTGGCTGAGGCGATTGGCGAAAGCGAGTGGTACGAGCGCGAAGCCGAATTGCGTGCGGAACTGCAACGCGAGCTTGCAGGGGAAGTGCGGAAGGAGATTCGCCCCGAAGGGCGATTGCGGTAAGTATATGAAGGAGATCGTTCGTATT
>CAYZRQ010000133.1:0-1661 GCA_964480895.1 uncultured Gammaproteobacteria bacterium
TCATCGACGGCTTTCGTCCGCAAAGGCGATGCCGACGCGAGCGAATGGAGATGGTTCACGGTTCGCCGAGAGCCAATCCACCAGACGTATCGATGCGGGCGTACGAACCCGGCGCCGTTTGTCGGCGTAGATGTAACCAGCACAGGGGCACAAGGTCGGTTTGCCGACCGATTGGGGACAGAGGGTCTCGGGAAGCGCTTGGCCCCTAGCGCGGCTCCGAGGATCGGTGAGTTCGATGCGCTGCAGCGAGCGTGCGGTGTGCACACAACGCTGCGGTACTCCTCTGTACTCAATCCTTTTCGTATCGTTCCCGACGTGCCCTTCCGTGGCCTCCGTCGGGATTTTTTTTGTGACGCGAAGGTGCACGTTTTGTACAGGTGTACAAAAACCTACCCAAGCTCGGAACGCCCGTTGAACGCGCTCGCGAGCGTGATCTCGTCGGCATACTCGATGTCGGCGCCCATCGGTAAACCGCGCGCAAGACGCGTGGTTTTTCGGTTGGACTGACGAATAAGTCGGCTCAAATAGAGTATCGTCGTTTCGCCATGCACGTCGGGAGAAAAAGCGAGAATGCATTCGCGGATTTCGGGCTCGGATTTCAGGCGATCAAGGAGTGGGCGCACATTGAGCGTGTCAGGCGTACGGCCGTCAACGGGATTGAGGGTTCCGCCGAATACGAAATAGCGACCGCGAAATGCGCCAGTCGACTCGATGGTCGCAATGTCGCGCGCCTCGGCCACAACGCACAGCGCCGACGCCTCGCGCGTCGGATCGCTGCAGATGTCGCACACATCGCGTTCGGCGTACGTAAAACATCGTGTGCACGCTTTCACGGCACCGAGCTCGCGGATCACCTTGCCGATCGACTCGAGTTCGTATGGCGTCAATCGCAAAAGCGCAAAAATATATCGTAGTGCCGTCTTCGGGCCAACGCCGGGAAGAAGGCCGAGCGCGGCCATCGCGTTGTGGATCGGCGTTGGAAATCGTCGCATACGCTTTTGTCATTGCAAGCATCCTGCCTGAGCTTCTCGTCATTGCGAGGATCCGGCTTTGCCGGAGACGAAGCAATCTACTATCGAGCGCTGAACCGAGATTGCTTCGGCCTCTCGACGAGCTCGAGGCCTCGCAATGACGAGATAGATTACATCCCTAAGTTTTTGAACGCATCAAGCCCGCCCATGTTCTTCATGGTTTTGACGAGTTCGGTTTGCAGCTGTTTGTTGACGTCGTTCAGCGCATCTTTCACGCCCGGCGCAATTTTCTCGCGGTCAAGATGCTCGTCAATCTCAACGCCAAGCGTTTCATGACTGCCGTTCACGGTCACCATCACCTTGCCGCCCGCGCCGCGCCCGACGACGATCACTTCGTCGAGCATCGCCTTCATCTGCTTGCCCTGGTCGCGGAGGTCTTTGAATTGTTTGAGCTTATTGAACATAGGGTGCGTAGAATGTAGAAAGTAGAATGTAGAGGGGGTCGCGGGAAATTTTACGGCTTTCGGTTATATCTGTCTACTGATACTTTTTACGTTCTACCCTCTACGTTCTACGTTTTTGGCGGCACTCCCGGCGGCAGGCCGACGTTCGATCTTGGCGGGTTCGGCTTCGGCGTATTTGCCGCTTGGAACGCCGGTCGCTGTTCGAGGTTTTTAAACGACGCGTGAT
>CAYZRQ010000134.1:0-1577 GCA_964480895.1 uncultured Gammaproteobacteria bacterium
CGCGGCCGAAAGGCCGACAAGAGCGGCGGTAACGTAGCGGACGTAGCCTCGTGCTTGCATATATAGGTAGTATAGTGTATACTCGCCTCTTGCTTTTCCGCCAACGCGGATACAGATTTTCCCTGTAGGTGTCATGGTTTTCATGCCCAGGAGGAAATCGGCATGTGCACGCCCAGGTTTGGTCCATTTTGGGCTTGCGGGTCCCGGTCGGCTTGTCAACGTACGTCAAAGTACGTTTCCGTCGCCAACATCCCGCGCACCCAAACTGGTCGCAAACCTGAACATGCAAACCATTGATTATGACTGAAGTCTTACATGACTTCGCGAGCCTTGGGGTTCACCCCACGCTCGTCGAAGCGTTGACGCGTCACGGAATCGCTTCCCCGACGCCCATTCAGCTGCAGGCGATTCCCGTCGCCCGCGAAGGTAAAGACGTTATCGGTATTGCCCAAACCGGCACCGGAAAAACGTTTGCATTCGGTTTGCCGATGATTGAGCGTCTTGCCGCAAACAAGAAGCGCGGTCTCATTATTTTACCGACGCGCGAGCTGGCGTTGCAGGTTGATGAAAGCCTGCGCTCGATCGCTGTCGGTATTGGCATGCGTACGGCGGTGCTTATCGGCGGTGCGTCGATGTACAACCAAAAACAGGCGATCGCTAAAAAGCCGCACATTATTATCGCGACGCCGGGACGCCTTATCGACCACCTCGAACAGCGCACCGTCAAACTCGATGATGTCGCCATCCTCGTGCTCGACGAAGCTGACCGTATGCTCGACATGGGTTTTGCGCCGCAGATCAAGCGCGTTCTCGAAGCGGTTCCCGTGAATCGTCAGACGATGCTGTTCTCGGCAACGATGCCATCGACCATTGTTGACATCGCCGCCAAGCACATGCGCCTGCCGGTTCGCGTCGAAGTCGCGCCACAAGGCACGGCTGCGGAAAACGTAACGCAGGAAATCATTTTCGTGCACAAGGTGGACAAGACGAAGCTCTTGCAGCAAGTGCTCGCCGAGAACCCGGGGACGGTGCTTGTTTTCTCGCGCACGAAACACGGCGCGAAGAAGATCGCCAAGTCCATCGAACAGATGGGCCATACGTCTGCCGAACTCCACGCGAATCTTTCGCTTAGCCGCCGCAAGGAGTCGCTCGACGGATTCAAGAAGGGGAAGTATCGCGTGCTCGTCGCCACCGATATCGCCGCGCGCGGCGTTGACGTGAAGGGGATTGCGCTTGTGCTCAACTTCGACCTGCCCGACAACCCCGAGGACTATGTGCACCGCATTGGTCGCACGGGACGCGCTGGCCTTACCGGTCGCGCTATCTCGTTCGCGACGCCCGACCAGAAGCGCGACGTGCGCGACATCGAACACCTCATCCGCAAAACGCTGCCGGTAACGCCGACGCCCAAACATCTTGCTCCGGCGCCCGAGGCGATCGTGACCGCCGACCGCGTTTTGCAGCGCCGCGCGCCGCGTCCGTCGCAGTATCGCGCAGGCCGTCCGCCGCAGCACCAGGATCGCCCGGCGCATCAAGCGCGCCCGCCGCAGCGCCAAGACCGTTCGCCGCACGAGCCC
>CAYZRQ010000135.1:0-1536 GCA_964480895.1 uncultured Gammaproteobacteria bacterium
GTGGCCTTTGTCCGTAAAAAAGGCGAGGTATTTTGCGCGGATGTCGTGTGCGGAAAGCATATGTTGCCAACGAGTGTAAAGCTCCCGCGGCAAAGAGGCAAGAAACGAAAGCCCCGCGCCTTGTTGCAAAGACGCGGGGACGTTGGTGGACGCTAGACGCCGGAGCCGCTGTCGCCATCGGAGCGCGGCACGTGCGGGTACTTGTGAGCAAGCTCCTCGAGCTCGTCACGCGTGAGCGGCGTGTAGTTGCCGAACTTCACGCGCACCGCGATGCCCTCGTCCTGTTGTACCTGGCGAACGATGTCGCCGCGGCTCATCGGCTTGTCACGGCGATTGTTCCAGACGACGAGCATGCGGTCGTCGTCGATCATGATCCCGCGCCGCAGGTCCTCTTCGAACTTCCCCGTCTGCACGAAGTGCGCAAGGAGCCTGCCGATGAGATTGGCGTAGCGCTTTTCGTCGGTCTCCTTGTTCATCGCTTTGGTCCACAGTCGAAACTCGATGACGCCCCCGAGGAGGGCGACGATGAGGACGGCCACCAAAACCCAGAGACCGATCTGGTAGCCGTGCGTGAGCCCTTGGATGCGCTGGAGCTCGCGGATGTAGTCCTGCCACTCGGCAGGAATGCTCGACGGGAACGTGCTCATGAAACCTCCATGGAAGTGATATCGACGTAAAAACGCACGTGATACGACGGAACCGTCTAGTGATTCGCTGCGTGTCTGACGCTCACCGGCATCGCGAGGCGGATTTCCGCCAACCGCTGGCCAGAGAACACGTAGTGAAAGCGCGCAACTCCTAACGTGCCCGCCTTCCCTGCGCCGATCATCTGGTCGCGCCCGAGTCCGCTTGCGATGCTCGGATCAGCGATGTACACGTAGTCGCCTTCGCACACAACGCCCGAGGCCATGTCCTCGTCGAACCTGCCTCGTTGCGCGATGATGAGCACCGCCGCACGCCATGCACGGTTCGCGACGCCGTAGCGCACGAGCGTGGCATTGGCGCGAAGGAGTTGCTCGTTCATGCGGGCGAGTTGACGCTCGATCGGTTCGGCGTCGTCGATGACGATCGGCGGCGGTACGACTTCCTCGGTCGTATCGCGCGCTTCAGCCGCGCTCGCGCGAAGATCCGCGATTTCACGTTGCATGGCCGTTTCGGCCGTCCTGGCCGCAGAGAGCATCCTCTCGAAATCCGACGCCGCAGCCATCGCGTTCCGATGGGCGCGATGCAATCGGACGATAACGGCCGCGCCAACCGCGATGACGATGACAAGCGCCGCGGCCAATGCCCACAGCGCATGCTGGTAATCCTGCGTGAGCGCTTGGATGCGCTGCAGCTCAATGATGTACGTCTGCCAGTCGTTCGAGAAATCTTCCAGTCGCATGACGAATCCTCCGAAACGGTGAACCGAGCTAAGCTCGGCTACGGAGCTTGCCACGATTTTGCGAATTGCGCAAGTCGTGCAACTCATTTAACGATAACATGACCGATCGGCCAACTTACCGTTAAAAACAAGACGGAGCCGCGCGGCTCCGT